>JBNMOZ010000271.1:0-7911 GCA_051276005.1 Bradymonadia bacterium
ATCGCCGCCGCCGTCGAGGGCGCGGCACGGCACGATATCGGCGAAGCTCAGCGGGCCGTCGACGGCGGCCTCCTGGTTGATCAAGTCGCCCCACGCGCCGCGGGGCATGAACGAGAGCACCTCGACGCCATCGGTTGCCCGGAAGAAGTGAATCAAGCCGTCACGGGCACCCGCGGCGACCAGCGTCTTGCGCTGCTCTTCACGATTTCGATAGGCGATATAGTCCGGATCGTTGAGGCCCAGTGCGGGCGCTCGCAGCGCGACCAGATCGCTGGTCAATATGGCGCCCAGCTGCCGACGCGCGCCGTCTCCAAGACCCCGCGCGCCGAAGAAGCCATTGACCAGCAGGCCCGCGGCGCGGACGCGGTGGGGATCCGTGGGGATGTTCTCAACCTCGGCGCCGTCGGCGTCGGCGTCGTCCGGGTTCTCGTCGACGGCGCCTTCATTCTCGAAGTCGCCGTTGGCGTCGTCGTCAACCTCTCGCCGCGGCACAGTCAAAAACTGCGCGAGCACATCGTGTTCGGCCCAGAGCACTGCCCCGTTGTCGTGGAAGATAGGCTCAGCGCCGCCGGTCAAGACCACCGGCACGTTGAGATCGGATCGAGTCGCGACCGAGCGTCGAGGGCGACGGCCGCGTTGACGCAGCACTTCGTGGTAGGCGATCGGCAAAGCACGCGGCTGGGGCACACCCGGCCGCCCTGCGTCTTGCAAGTCATCGTCACAGCTGAGCTCGGTCGCGCTGATACGGCCGTATCCGGTGCCATTGCTCAGCTCGGTGTATGCGTTGATACGCCACTGCAGCGTGTCGGAGTCTTCGATCGCGCAGGGGAAGCCGTTGTCGCAATAATCGGCCGTCGTTGAGCTGATCACGAGTGGGCGGGTGCGCGCCTGCCGGCCGCCGAGGCTGCTGCGGGCGACCCTGGTGATGGCCACGCGCAGGCCGGCCGCGGTATGCGCGACGGCGTACTGACCACCGCCGGCTGCCGCGAGCTGCTGGGCCCAGGCGCGCGTGTCGTTCTCGTCATCCGGCGCAACGAGCACGACGTGCAGCATGACACCCAAGACGCGCAGGCGGCGCGCATAGTCGGCGGCAGAATCATACGGAAATCCGGGGGCGCGGCCTTCAGCCAACACGGCGTCGTAGCCGCGGGTGATGAAGATCACCGAGCGCTCCCGGCAATCGGCGTTGTTGGCCTGATAGAAGCGCTCGGCGTCATGCACCAAGGCCGACAGCGGCGCTACACCATGCGGCACGAGGCGGCCGACGACTTGCTGAACCACCTTGTTGTGGCTGCGCACGTCGTTGTTGTTGTCGCCCGCGTCGCCCGAGTCGAGGTTGCCGTTGTTGTTGTAGAGCCACTTGCCGGGAGCGATGAGCGCGCCCACGTGCAGGTTGCCGGGGTCGCCGGCCTTACGGGCGCCGACGTTGATGCCCTCGCCACCGGGTACCACCTTGTTCTCGTTGCCGTACGAGTACTGCCCGTCGCGGTCATCGCGCCGGTCGGGGTTGCCGTCGGAGAACATCACGCCGAACTTGATTTGGTCGATGTTGGCGTCGATCAGGCCATTGCGGCTGCGCGCCAGCGGCTCTTCGAACTCAACCGCGTCGGTCTGATCGAAGCGCAGGCCGTTGTCGTTGTAGCAGGGCGCCCAGACTTGACAGGCGTCACCATCGGCCTCGCGGCAGCACATCTGGCGGGCGTGTCCGTGATCCTCGTCGGGGCCGAGGTCGTGCTGGTTGCGCTCGTTCGTGCTCTCGAGGGTGCACCATTGCACGCCCCGTGGGGCCTTGATGGTCCCCAGCAGGGCTTCCTTGACCAGGTTGAGCGGGGTGTGCGGCGTCTGGTTGCGCCAGAGGCTCACGGTCATCGAGCCGGCGGGCTCGCAGGTCGGGTCGTTGAGCGCGAGCGTCTTGCCCATCAGGCGAGAGCCGTCGATCATCAGCATGATCTCGGGCTTGAGATCATCCTGCGCCCACGCAGCGGCAGGCAGCGTCAGCCCGGCTACGAGCAGGCCGGTGAACAGCGAGGTCGGCGACAATCGTGGCATGGGGCCCCCCAATCGCGCTGCGCTGATCTGCGCAGGCCACCCCCCTCACCGCAAGATGCATGCCCGCTCTGGGCCGCGTGCCGCCGCTCGAAGCTCTGCAAAGATTGCGTCCTCATGGAATGATTGCGTAGCGCAGGGGGGGTCGCGGCGCGCTGTACGCGGGTGAGACTTGCCCGACGGGGCGCGCTCGGGTTAACCCGTGCAGGTGTGACCAGCGCCTCAGGCGCGCGGTTGCGCGCGATATAGTTGTGCGATGTAGCTGTGCGATGATTGGCGGAGACGAGATGATCGAGGTGAGCCAGTTCTTTCCCGACGACGCGGACCGAGCAGCGGTCGAGGCCGCAAGCCTGTCGACGGTCGCGCAGGGCATGGAGGCCAGCCGCATCCTCGTGATCGCGTACGCGGTGCGTGACGCGATCGCCCGCGGCGAGACCGTGACGCCCTTCACCGTGGGCGACTTCGCGCCCAGCCAATTTGCGGTGCCGACGCTGCTCAAGCAGGCGATTTGTGAGGCGGTCGAGGCCGGCCAGACTAATTATCCGACCGCGCACGGCATGGCTGAGCTGCGGGCCGCGATTCAGGCCAACTATGCCCGCGAGTTGGGGCTGAAGTATCCGCTCGACAGCATCGTGGTCGGCTCGGGCGCGCGCCCGGGCTTGTACAGCGTCTATCGCTGCTTGGTCGATCCGGGCGAGGTGGTGCTCAGCCCCGCGCCCGGCTGGAACAACGACAACTTCTGCCAGCTCGTGGGCGCGGAGCATCGGGTGGTGCACAGCCGCCCCGAAGACGCGTTCATGCCCACGGCCGAGCGCCTCGCGCCGCACCTCAAGGGCGCGCGGCTGCTGGTGCTCTGCTCGCCGATGAACCCGTGCGGCACGATGATCCGCGCCCAGCAGCTCGCCGACATCTGCGATCTGATCCTGGCCGAGAACGCCCGCCGCGATGCCGCCGGTGAGCGGCTGCTCTACGTGGTCTACGACCAGGTCTATCGCATGCTCGCGTTCGGCGATCAGCAGCACCACACCCCGCCCGGCGTGCGGCCCGAGATGGCGCGCTACACCATCTTCTGTGACGCGATCAGCAAGTGCTTCGCGGCCACCGGCCTGCGGGTCGGCTGGCTGGTCGCGCCCCCGTTCATCGCCCAGAAGGTCAAGGCGCTGACGACGCATGTGGGCGCATGGGCGCCCAAGCCCGAGCAGCTCGCCACGGCCCGGCTGCTGGCCGATGACGCCGCGATGACGGCGTTCTTGACGGGCTTCAAGGGTCAGATTCGTGCCCGCCTCGACCGGATCTACGAGGCGTTCCAGGCCTTCAAGGCCGAGGGCCTGCCGGTAGACGCCATCGCGCCTGAGGGGGCGATCTACCTGAGCGTCTACATGGGCCTCGAGGGGGCGCCGGGTCTGCCCGATGTCGACGCGGTGCGCATGTATCTGCTTGAAGAGGCAGGCTGCGCGATTTTGCCTTTCGCCGTCTTCGGTGACACCGAGAACACCGGCTGGTGGCGCTTCAGCGTGGGCGCCGTGAGCGTCGACGACATCGACGCCTGCATGCTTCGCCTGGGGGTCGCCCTGCGCAAGGCCGTGCCCGCCAAGAGCCAGCCCGCCCAGGGCCCGCCCGCCGAGGCTGGGCAATGACGACCGACGCACACACTGCCCCCGAGGGCGGCGCGGGCGACGGTGCGCCGGGCGAGGGCGGTGCCGACGACGCGCGCCGCTTGGGCACCTTTGGTGGGGTCTTCACGCCCAGCATCCTGACGATCCTGGGCGTGGTCATGTACCTGCGCGTGGGGTGGTGCGTCGGGCACGCCGGGTTGGCGGGGGCGCTCATCATCGTGCTGCTCAGCCACGTCATCTCGGCCGCGACTGGGCTCTCGGTCTCGAGCATCGCGACCAACCGCACGGTCGGCGCCGGCGGCGCGTACTTCATGATCTCGCGCAGCCTGGGCGCACCGGCGGGTGGGGCGATCGGCATCCCGCTCTTCTTCGCCCAGGCCCTGAGCGTGACCTTCTACATCGTCGGCTTCACCGAGGCGCTGGGCTATATTATCGGCCCCAACCCCGCTTGGTACCTCGATCCGCGCTTGCTGGGCACCATCACGCTTGTGGTCTTGTTGGCGATCGCGCTCAAGAGCGCCGAAGCCGCGTTGAAGATGCAGTACTTCATCATGGCGGGCATCGTGCTCTCGCTGATCTCGTTCTTCTTCGGGGGCAGCGACGCACCCCCCAAAGAGATCGAGTGGTTCGCGTCGGCGAGCACCAAGTCGTTCGGCGAGGTCTTCGCGGTCTTCTTCCCTGCGGTGACGGGCATTATGGCCGGCGTGAGCATGTCGGGCGACCTCAAGGACTCCCGCCAATCGCTGCCCCGCGGCACGATGTACGCGATCCTCGCGGGCTTCGTCGTCTACATGATCGTGCCCGTCATCCTCGCCCTCAACTACGACTCCGAGACGCTGCGCAACAACAACCAGACCGTCTTCGACATGTCGCTGCTGCCGATCCTCATCTACGTGGGGGTTTGGGGGGCGACGCTGTCGAGCGCGGTGGGCAGCATCCTCGCCGCGCCCCGAACGTTGCAGGCGCTCGCGATCGATGGGCTCGCGCCCAAGCTCTTCGCCAGGGGATCAGGGCCCTCCAACGAGCCGCGTAACGGGCTGATCTTCACGTTCCTGCTGGCCGAGGGCGGCATCCTCATTGGCAGCCTCGACCTGATCGCGCCGGTGCTCACCATGTTCTTCCTGGCGACGTACGGCATCACTAACACCGCGTGCGCGTTGGAGAAGTGGGCGGCGAGCCCGGTGTTTCGGCCCACCTTCAAGGTGTCGGCGTGGATCAGCGCGGGCGGCGCCTTCGCCTGCTTCTACGTGATGAGCATCATCAACCTGGGCGCGATGGTCGCCGCCGCCGCCATCTGCGCGGGCATCTACGTGTACATCGAGCGGCGCAACCTCAACACGACCTACGGCGACGCGCGCCACGGCATGTGGGCCGCGCTGGTGCGCACCAGCCTGCGCCATCTGCATCGCAGCGAGTTTCATCCGATGAACTGGCGGCCCAACCTGATCATCTTCGGGGGCCCGCCCAAGCGCCGGCGGCACCTGCTCGATCTGGGGGCCTCGATGGTGCAGGAGCGCGGCATCGTCTCGTACATCCAGTTGCTGCGCGGGCGCGTGCGCGATCATGCTGAGCAGCGCCCCAAGGTGCAGGCGCGGCTCGAGGCGTTCAGCGAGGACTACCGCAACGTCTTCTTTCGTACCGACATCGTCTCGGACGTCTATCACGGCGCGGTGACGGTGACGCAGTCGTATGGCATCGGGGCGCTCGAGGCGAACTCGGTCATGCTCGGCTGGTTGCACAAGAAGGAGCGCGCGGCGCCGTACTTCGCGATGCTGCGCGACCTCAACCACCTGCACAACTCGCTCTTCTTGGTGCGGCTGGCGCCCAAGCTCGGCTTCGGTCGGCGGCGCGAGATTCACATTTGGTGGGGCGGGCTCGAGTCGAACGGCGCGATGATGCTGTTGCTTGCGTACCTGATCACCAGCGACAACGCCTGGCGTCAAGCCAAGGTGACCTGCCTGACGGTCGTCGACTCCGAGGCCGATCGCGACAAGGCGAGCCAGGGTCTGGTGCGGGTCATCCGCAACGCGCGCCTGGTCGCCGAGCCGCGGGTTCTGCTGCGCGAGGGGCGCGCGATCGCCGACATCATGCGCACCGAGAGCGGGCGCGCCGACCTGGCGATCATCGGGCTGCGGCTGCCGACCGAGATCGACGAAGAGCCGCTGCCCGAGGAAGAGGGCGACATCTCGGTGAGCGGGCAGTTCACCCACGCCGAGACGCCCACGCCGACCGTCGCGATGGAGGCCGAGGCCAAGCTGCGCGCTGAGGCGCTCTTCGAGCACTACAACAATCTGTTGGCCGATCTGCCCACGACCATCCTGGTACACTCGGCCCTCGACTTTGAAGGTGCGCCGGTCCTCTTTGACGAGTAGCGCCCGATAGCTGGACAGTGAGGACAAGCGTGCGCGGCATCATCACTCCATTCTCCATTCTCTTTGTCTTCGGCCTGGCGGCGCTGTCGCTCGGCGGTTGCTCCGATCCGCCCCCCGACAATCCCGGGTGCATGACCGCGTCGGACTGCCGCACCGGGCTGGCCTGTCAGGGCCGGCAGTGCGTGGTCGTCAACGGCTGCGGGGGCGGGCCGGCCTGCGGCGCGGGCCAGGCCTGTCGCAACGACGTGTGCACCGACGCGGGCTGCGTGAATGACGACGACTGCCCCGGCGGCTATTGCGTCGAGGGCGAGTGCTTCGCGCTGCAATGCGTTGATGGCGAGGATCGGCCGTGCCAGACCGACTGCGGGCAGGGCACCGAGATTTGCCGGGGCGGCGTCTGGCGGCCCTGTAACGCGGGCAGCCCGGTGGCCGAGATTTGCGGCGACGGCCGCGACAACGACTGCGACAGCCAGACCGACGAAGAGTGCGGCGGCTGCTCAAGCGGCGACAGCCGCCCCTGCATGACCGAGTGCAATGAGGGCGTCGAATACTGCATCGACAACCTGTGGCAGGGCTGCTCGGCCACGCGCGTTCAGGTGGAGCGCTGCGGCGACGGCGAAGACGACGACTGCGACGACAAGATCGACGAGCAGTGCGACGGCTGCACCGACGGCGCGACCCGGCCCTGCGAGTCGGCCTGCGGCGCGGGCGTAGAGTCGTGCGTCAACGGCAGCTTCCAGGGCTGCGACGCCCGCGAGCCCATCGACGAGCTGTGTGACGGCGCCGACAACGACTGCGACGGCAACACCGACGAAGAGATCCTGCGCGACTGCTCGACGCATTGCGGATCGGGCTTCCAGCGCTGCGAAGCCGGCGATTGGGCGGCGTGCAGCGCCCCCGAAGAGTGCGACTGTGGCGACGGCATCAACGACACCCAGGTGTGCGGGCGCTGCGGCGCGCGGCAACGCAGCTGCAATGACGGCGATTGGAGCGCCTGGTCGCAGTGCGACGAGACCTCGGCCCAATGCCAGCCCGGCGAGAGCGGCAACGAGGTCTGCGGCAACTGCGGCAGCCACACACGCACCTGCACGGCGACCTGTGAGTGGGGCGTCTGGCAGGACTGTAAGGCCGAGGGCGCCTGCGCGCCCGACGCCCGCGAAGAGGACGCCTGCGCGGCGGGCTGCGGCATGCGCGCGCGCAGCTGTACCAACGAATGCGAGTGGGAAGAGTGGAGCAACTGCGGCGGCGGCGGTGACAGCTGCGGCCCCGGCGACATGGAGGTCGAGGACTGCGGCAGCTGCGGCGAGCGCACGCGGCGCTGCACCAACGACTGCGCCTGGGGCGAGTGGAGCGGATGCAACAGCGAGGGCGTCTGCGCGCCCGGCGAAGAGGACGCGCGCAGCTGCGGCGGCGCCTGCGAAGCCCAGGTGCGGGTGTGCACCAACGCCTGCGATTGGGGCGACTACGGGGCCTGCCAGGGCGGCGGCCAATGCGCACCCGGCGCGCTCGATCAGGCGGCCTGCGGCAACTGCGGCGAGCGCCAGCGCAACTGCACCGATCAGTGCATCTGGGGCGGGTGGAGCAGCTGCCAGAGCCAGGGCACCTGCGAGGCGGGGCGCAGCGAAGATCGGCGCTGCGGGACCGACGTGGGCATCTGCGAATACGGCACCCAGGAGCGGCGCTGCGATCAGAGCTGCGAGTGGACCGGCTGGGGCATTTGCCGCGACGGGGTTGAGCCGCGCAACGAGATCTGCGGCGACGCCCTCGATCAGGACTGCAATGGGCGCGTGGAGCGCAACCCGGACGGCTTCGAGCCCAACGACACCTGCGACACCTGCCAGGTGCTGCAAAATGGCGACGTCGACGTGAACACGTTC
>JBNMOZ010000272.1:0-7901 GCA_051276005.1 Bradymonadia bacterium
GTGGGCAACACCCGAACGCGCGACAAGGTCATTCGCCGCGAGATGCGTATCTACGAGGGCGAGTACTACTCGTCAAAGGGCCTCGATCGCTCGCGGCGCCTCGTGACTCGGCTGGGCTTCTTCGAGACGGTCGACATCCGCACCACGCGCGGCGCCAGCGACGACACGATGGATGTCGTCGTCGAGGTCAAAGAGAAGCCCACCGGCACGTTCCAGATCGGCGCGGGCTTCAGCAGCATCGAGAGCTTCGTCGCGCAGGCGCAGGTCGCGCAGAACAACCTGTTCGGTCGCGGTCAGAGCCTGTCATTCCAGGGCACGTTCTCGCAGCTGCGCACGGTCGCGACGGTGCGCTTCAGCGACAACTATCTGGCCGACACGCGCATCCGCTTTAGCACCAACCTGTACAGCTTCGAGAACAGCTTCCAGGACTTCACGCGCAGCAGCTTGGGCGGCGACGTCACGTTGGGCTATCCGCTCAGCGACGACTGGAGCGTCGCGTCGACGTATACGCTCGAGCAGGTCGAAGTGCGCGAAGGCGGCTTCGGCACGAACAGCCGATCCTCGCGGCCGCGTATCGCCAACTACTTCAACAACGGCCTGACCAGCTCGGTCCGCCTGAGCCTCTTCTGGGACACGCGAAACAACCAGCTCTTCCCGACGTCAGGCTGGTTCAGCAGCGCGAGCGCCGAGCAGGCGGCGGGCTTTCTGGGCTCGGAGAACCTGTTCTCGCGCTACCGCACGCGCCACCGGATCTACTACGATCTGGGCTTCAACATGGTGCTCAAGCTCAACGCTGAGTACGGCATGATCACCAGCCCAAACAAGAACGGACCGCCGATCTTCGAGCGGTTCTTCGTGGGTGGCCCGCTGTCAGTGCGCGGCTTCTTCCGCTTCAGCCTGGGGCCGTCATTGCCCGTGCCGTCTGACAACACGCCGACGGGTGCGTCCACTGACGCGCTGACCATCGGCGGCACCGAGCAGTTCTCCAGCAACCTTGAGTTTGAGTTCCCGATCTTCCAGCGCGTGGGCATCCGCGGGGTGGGTTTCATCGATGCCGGCAACGCCTTCGATCGCCGCGATACCCTGGCCGACAAGTTCGACCAGCTCCGTTTCGCGTGGGGCTTTGGCGTGCGCTGGTTCTCGCCGATCGGGCCGCTGCGGTTCGAGTGGGGCTTCCCGTTCGATCCGCGTGAAGGGGAGCAGTCCTCCGTCTTCGATTTCTCCATCGGGAATTTCTTTTAGGATTTCAGTCTTCCTCCGCTTTGGGTCGGTCGTCTTCGTGAGACCGCCCAAGCCAGCTTCAAGGAGTCGACCATGCGTCGCATGAGCATCGCCGCCCTCACTCTCTTCGGCCTCATTTTTGGCGCCACTGCCGCCCACGCCGAGGTCAAGCTCGCCTTCGTCGACATGCAGCGCGCGCTGCTCGAGGTCAAGGAGGGCAAGGCCGCCAAGAAGTCGCTTGAGACGATGAAGACCAAGCGTCAGGCCGACTTGGACGCCAAGCAGACCGAGCTCAAGAACCTGCAGAAGAACTTCGAGGCGCAGAAGGACTTCATGAAGCCCGACGTCAAGGCGCAGAAGGAGAACGAGTTCCGCAAGAAGCTCTCGGGCCTCCAGCTGACCTACGCCAAGCTCCAAAAGGAGTTGGCGATGGAAGAGGCCAAGCTCACCAAGGGCATCTTCGGGCGCATGGGTCGCATTCTGGCGAAGATGGGCAAGGACCAGGGCCTGAGCATGGTCTTCGAGAAGACCGAGTCGTCGATCCTTTGGGCCCCGCAGAGCCTCGACTTGACCAACGAGCTCATCCGGCGCTTCGATGGCGGCGAAGGCACGAAGAAGAAGGGCACGAAGAAGAAGCCCAAGAAGTGATCGACGCAGCCGTCTTGGCTGCTGCGGTTGGCGCGCGCCTTGACGGCGACGCCGGCCCGATCGCGCGCGTCGCGGCCCTCGATGCTGCCGACGCTCAGTCTCTCGCGGGGCTCTTCGACGCCCGCTACCGCGCCGCCGCTGCCGGATCTCGCGCGGGCCTCATCCTCACGTCCAGCGCGTTGCGATCGGCCTGTCCGCCCGGCACGCCGGTGCTCGTCGCTGACGATCCGCGCGCCGTGTGGGGCAGGGCGCTGCGACTCCTGCATCCGCGCCCGGTCATAGAACCGCCACCCGTCGGCGTCCACCGATTCGCCATCATCGATGCGGCCGCCACGCTGGGCGACGCGGTGCGCATTGGGCCATTTGTCTGCGTCGGCCCCGGTGCCGAAGTCGGCGCGGGGGCCGCGCTCTTCGCGGGCGTCCAGGTGGGCCATGGGGCGCGCATTGGCGCCCACTGCACCTTGCACCATCACGCCGTCGTGCACGCGGGCTGCACGGTGGGCGACGGCGTCTGGATCGGCGCCCATGCGGTCATCGGCAGCCCTGGATTCGGCCTCGACGCGGCCGGTCGCATCCCGCATGTCGGGGCCGTTCGCATTGGCGCGCGGGTGAGCATTGGCGCGCAGACCTGCATCGATCGCGGCACCGTCGCCGACACCGTCATCCAGGCCGATGCGCACCTCGACAACCTGGTGCAGGTCGGCCACAACGCATTCGTCGGTCGTGCTGCGGTGCTCTGCGGTCAGGTGGGGCTCGCCGGTGGCGCGCGGGTCGAGGCGGGCGCCGTGATCGGGGGGCAGGCGGGCGTCGCGGGGCGGGCGCGGGTCGGCGCCGGGGCCCGCGTGGCGGCACAGGCTGGCGTGACGCGCGCGCTCGCGCCGGGCGGCACCTACAGCGGTCACCCCGCCGAGGCCAATCTCACCCGCCTCAAGCGCATCGCGCGACTGCGCCAGATCGCCGAAAGACAAGCGGAATCGGACGATCGTTGACACCGCGATCGGCCTTCTTTATAGAAAGCGCGCTGCGAGATCGACTTCGTGGTTGATCCTCATCCAAAATTTCTTACTTTTTCGCCATTGGAGCCTGACATGACGCCCAAGGAACTCTTCGAGACGCAGATCGCCGGTCGCCTCAACACCGATGAGTCGCTCAAGGACCTCGACGCTGTCTACCAGTTCAACGTCAGCGGCGACGACGGCGGCAACTGGACGGTCAACCTGCGTGACAGCGTTGTCAGCCAGGGCTCCGATGATGCCGCGGACTGCACGATCGGGATCGCCGGCGGCGACCTGATCGACCTCGTCAACGGCGACGCGAGCGGCCCGCAGCTCTTCATGGGCGGCAAGATCGCCATCGAAGGCGACATGGGCCTCGCTATGAAGCTCCAGAGCGTGCTCGGGGGCTGAGAGCGCCGATCCCGGCTGCTCGCCTCGCCGCCGCCGCTCCTTGCGGCTGGCTGACCCCTCCCTCCCACTCTGAGCCTGTCGGTCGCGGCCTCCACCGCTGTTGCGCTCAACCCCTCCGAATCGACTCAGCAGCGCGCAACGCGGGCCTCAGCCGTCGGGTGTCGGGTGTTTCAAGCCGTCAGCCCGCCGCGACTCCGGCTGAGCCTGAGGGCCGGTCGTGTTCGCGTCCATGGCTGTGAATCACCAAAGCGGCCTGCTAGAACGACTGCATGCGACGATCTGCTCCGTTGGATGGACTGCGTGTCCTCGATCTCACTCGGCTTCTGCCGGGTCCATTTGCGACTTTGGTGTTGGCCGATTTGGGGGCGACGATCATCAAGATCGAGCCAACAAAGGGTGGGGACTACGCGCGTCATTTTCCGCCCCTAGGCGGCAAGATGTCGGGGGTCTTTGCGGCGCTCAACCGCGACAAGCAGGGCATCGCCATCGACCTCAAGGCGCCCGAAGGGCAGGCCATCCTGCATCGATTGGTCGCGGATGCCGATGTCCTGGTCGAAGGGTATCGGCCCGGCGTCATGGCGCGGCTCAACGCCGACTACGCCACGCTGCGGGCGATCAACCCGCGGCTGATCTATTGCTCGATCACCGGGTACGGTCAGACGGGGCCGATGGCGCACCGGGCCGGGCATGACATGAACTACCTGGCCATCGCCGGTCTGCTCGGGGCGAGCGGGAGCGGCGGTGAGGTGGTGCAGCCGGGCCTCCAGACGGCCGATATCGCGGGCGGGGCGCTGTATCCGGTCATCGGCATCCTGGCGGCGCTCAATCAGCGGCACACAACGGGCGAGGGGCAGCACGTCGATGCCTCGATGACCGACGGCGCGGCGGGCCTTGGCATCATGCTGCACGCCAAACAGCATCTCGACGCAAAGCCCGTCACGCCGGGCGAGGATGACCTCGCGGGCGGCAAGCTCTGCTATCGCACCTATCGCTGCGCGGACGACCGGTTTCTCGCGGTCGGCGCGCTGGAACCGAAGTTCTGGATGGGTGTGTGTCAGGCCTTGGGGCATCCCGAGCTGATGGCCGACGGATACGCCGAGGGCAAACGCCGCGCGCCCGCAGCCGAGACGCTCACGGCGCTCTTCGCGTCGAAGACGCGCGATGAATGGATCGCGGTCTTCGCGGGCCATGACGTCTGCGTCGAACCGGTGCTCGATCCGGCCGAAGCGCGTGCACACCCGCACGCGCTGGCGCGCGGCCTGTTTGGCACGCACGCCCACCCCGCTGAGGGCGTCGAGTTCTTGCACCAGTACCCCAATCCGCAGTTGCTGCCCGCCAGCGCGCCGCAGGGCCCGCCCCGCCCGGCGCCAACGCTCGGGCAGGACACCCGCGCCGTGCTGCGCCTGGCGGGCTACAGCGACGCCGTGATTGCGGCCATGGACGAGGCGAAGATCATCAAGGTCGGTTAGGCGATCGCCTGTCACCTTGATGAGGGCCGGCTGATCGTTGAGGCGGGATCGGACGAGGACCGGACGCTGGGCGCGATGCTCTAGAAGAAGACGCCGCCGAAGAAAGTGAGATAGTCGATCTTCGTTTTGTCGCCTTCGGAGCGCTCGGTCAGCTGGTACTCATAGCGAATCTCGACGTTGAGGTTGGCGACCCCCAGGTTCAGATCGCCGGCCACGCTGAGGGGCAAATACATGACCATCTGTCGATCTTCGCTATCGAAGTCCTTCCCGTCAACCGTCGTGCTCAGGTGAAACCGGGGCTCGAGGCCGATGCCCAGGCCCAGATCAAGAAGCAGCGGTACGACGGGGAGCATGACCCGCGCGATCAGCGGCAGCGCCAGCTCATTGTCGACTGTCTCTGCGCCCGAGCTGCCCTCCAAGGTCGTCGACCAGTACAGCGCGTTGAGCTCCAACTCCAGCATCGGGAGGGTGAACTTGACGGCCGGCCCGATCGCGAATGGGAAGATGCTCGCATCTTGGCCCAGCTTGTCATCGCGGTCGAAGCCTGATCCCGTGGCGATTCGAATACCGAAGCTGGGACCCAGAGCCAGGGCATCTCCGGCGGCAAACAGCGCCAACAACGCGGCGCTCGTCATCATCACTTTGCGCATGGTCAACTCCTATCGTGCGTGACTGAGAAGAACAGGAAGCCCAGATACAACGCAATATTGGTCTGGCTTGGCGCCTGGCTTTGAGGTGCGATTGAGCTGAGCTGCGATTGAGCTGGGCCGTCGAGACGACGGCGTATGGCGTCTTTGGCGCTGAGCTACTGAGAAGGCGTGGACGCCGGGGCGCTCGCAGGCGCAGCAGCAGAGCCGGGCGCCGCAGCAGCAGAGCCGGGCGCAGCGCTTTGTGGCACCTGAGGCGGCGCGCTCACAGGCGCTTGCTGCAGCGTCTCAAGCTGAATTCGCTTCTTGAGGTGGTTGAGCTTGCCGTCCTTGTTCTTCTTGCTCAACGCCTCCCACGACTTGCGCATCAGGGCGTTCGTCTTCGACTCCAGGCCTTCCTGGTGGTCGACGTACCATTTGAGCAGGGCTGGATCGTCGGTCGTGTGCAGCGCGCGCACCACCGACAGCTGGTAGTTGCGCGGCTTGACCACGAGGAGCGCGGTCCCGCCCTCTTGCACCGGGACGGTGATCTCGGGGCAGGCCTCAAGGGGATCCTTGATGGCTTCGAACGCGGCGCGCAGCGGCTTGGACGCTTCGTAGATGGCCATCAACTCGAGCGCCTCGACCGCGGCGCATCGCACGCCCAGATCGGCGTCTTCGAGCGCCTTGATCGCGACCTCACTCAGCCGGGGCTCGCGCAGTTGGCCCAAAGCCCAGAGCGCGGTCGCGCGGGTCTCCTGATCGGTCGACGTGCTCAGAATCAGGCGCAGTCGCTCGATGGCCGGCACCCGCAGCAGACCCAGCGCGCTGGCGAGGGCCCGCGGCTCTTTGATCACCAGCGGCTCGTCGACGATCTTTGCGATGGCCGCGCGCGCCGCGTCCTTGCGAATCTGACCCAGCGAAATCAGCGCAACGAACGTGAGCGCCTCATTGGTCTTGGCGAGCTCAGCGAGGGCCTCGGCCGCCGTGTCGACGCCCAGCACCCCGATCACAAACGCCGCCCGCGCTTTGACGCCCTCGTTTGGATCGGCCAACGCCCGCAAGGCGACCTTCGCGACGGCTGGCGTGGCCACGATCTCGAGGCGCTCGGTCAGCATCGTCAGGCCGGTTCGGCGCAACTTCGCGTCATCGCTGCGCATATGAATGACGGCCAGGCCCGGGTGGGTATAGCGCTGCAGGAACTGATCGCCGATGCGGTTGGACGACATGATGTTCACGGCCGCCAACAGCAAGAAATACATGGCGAATCGAACGCCGCTGTTGCCGCTCGCGAGCGCCAGGAGGTCGTCGTCCTGGGCGTCGACCAACGCGTCGGGGTCGAGGCCCTGCTCCGCCAAGTCGAGGCGCCGATCGAGGTCGGCGAGCTCGTCGACAAGCAGTCGATTGGTGAAGTGTGAACCGATGAGTCGATCGCCCAACGCGGTCACTGTGATGAGGGCGGCGATGACGCCCAGCGCCATCCACACCGCCACGAGCACGAAGCTCAGGCCGGGCGAGCCGGTGACGTTGTCGACGTAGTGCTGAATGCCGAAGGCCGCGCCATAAAAGACGGCGTTGATCAGCAGGGCCGACGCGAGGCGTCGACTCGCAGTGCCAAAGAGGGCGATCTTGATGCCGAGGAACGTCACGCGAGGCTCATCCGAGAAGTTGGGGTCATGGACGTATGACACCCGCGTCGATGAATGGTTCGGCACGCAGGCAGAGGAGGTCGGCGCCCGCCGGGTGTCGGCGCCGGATGTATAACCGAGGGACAGGCCTCTAGCGCCTGCTCTTCTCGACCTTCGGCTCTTGCGGGAAGAAGAAGCCAGCGCTCAGGGTGATCGCGAAGTTGTTGCTGAAGCTCGACTCGGTGGGCTCGGCTTCACCTTCGTCACTGGGCACCGCGTTGAGCGACGAGGCGTACAGATAGTCGCGCAGTTGCAGGTTCACCGAGATGCCGTCCTTGACGAAGGCGCGCATGCCGATGCCCACCACGGGCGCGATGTTGAACGCCTCGAGGTCAGGGCTATCGCCGCCCACTTGAACGCCACCCGCGCCTGCCAAGACGTGCAGGTCGTAGTTGAAGACGTTGCGACCGAAGACCGCGAACTTGCCGATGATGGGCGTATACGTCAGCTCGGCCGAGACGATGAGCCCAATCTCGGCGAAGGCACCTGCGCCAGAACGCTCAGGGCGCGACTGCTCGATGCGGTCTGCCAGATCGGAGTTAAACGAGATGCCGTAGTATCCGCTGACGCCAATCGCGAAGGAATCGGTGATGTGATAGTGCAGTTGAAGGCCCAGCAGGGCCGTGCGCTGGAACGCATCGTTGAGCGTGAAGCCGATGCCGGGCGACGCCTCGAAGCGACCACCGCGCAGCAGCAGCCGCTTGGTGACGGCCGGGCCATCTTCCAACTTCTCAAGCGCGGTCCGCTTGGGGCCGAGCAGGCCCGCGCCCAGGCTCACGGCGGGCAGACAAATACCCAGGCACAGCGCGATCAGGCTCGGAGCGAGAAGGCTGGGGGACCGGC
>JBNMOZ010000273.1:0-7884 GCA_051276005.1 Bradymonadia bacterium
GACGAATCGCGCTTTGGCGCTGCTCGACGGGGTGTACGCGACGCGGCCCGACCTGACGAGCTATGCCATCGAAGCCGCCGAGATCGCGCTGGCGGACGGTCGCACCGAGGACGCGCTGGCGCGTTTTGAGATCCTCGCGCGGGCCGTGCCAGGCGACGCGGGCGTGGCGCGGCGCCTGGCCAGCTTGTACATGGCGGCCGGCGATCGTGCGCGGGCGATCGCGGCCCTCCACGGGGCAGACGCGAACGATCCCGACGCGCAGGCGATGTTGGCCCGGCTGACCCAGAGCGACACAGCGGTCGACCTGGGCCCCACGCTGGACGCGCTGCGCAAGACCCCGCGTGTCGCCGGGGCGCCGGCCCATGTGCTCTACCATCACGCCCGGACCGTGGTCGACGCGCGCGGCCTCGCGGTGCGGCATGTACGGCGGGTGGTGCGCGTGCAGTCTGACGAAGGCGGGCGTCGGTTTACCCAATGGCAGCTGCCGTACGTGCCGTCGACACAGCGCCTCGAGCTGCTGGCTGCGCGCTTGTATCGCGACGGGGCGCCACCCGCGTCGCCGAGTCGGTCCGACCGCGATCTCTCTGAGCCGGAGTACCGCCTCTACTACGATCTGCGCGCCGAGGTGCTCGACTTCCCGCCGCCGCGTGATGGCGACCTGATCGAGGTCGTCTGGCGGCTCACCGACACCGATCCTGATCCTGCGTTTCCCGGCTACTACGGTGAGCTCGCCTATCTGCAAGAGGTCGCGCCGCGGGCGTGGAGCGTCGTCGAGATCGAGGGCCCCGAGGCGCTGCGCATCGAGGTCGTGCCGCGTGGGGTGCGCGTACAGCGTCAAGCCAACCGGATTGTCGCGCGTAACGTGCCTGGGCTGGCGCTTGAAGCCGGCATGCCCGGCCCGTCGAGCATGCGCGCATATGTGCACGTGAGCACCGCGCAGGGCTGGACCGAGATCAACGATCGCTACCGCCGTTTGCTGGGCAATCGCGACGCGCCGACGGCCGCGATGAAGGCGTTGGCGATGCGCTGGGGGGGCGAGGGTGATGAGCGCGCGGTGATCGGGCGACTGTATGCGGCCGTCGCAGCGCGCACCCGGTATGTCGGGCTCGAGTTCGGCGTGCGCAGCTTCCTGCCGGCCCAACCGGCGGTCACGCTCGCGCGGGGCTATGGCGACTGCAAAGACAAGGCGACGTTGTTGATAGCGCTCGCGCGCTCACGCGGCATCGACGCCCACCTGGTGCTGGTGCGCACCCGGCCGTCGGGGGCTATCGCGTCGCAGCCCGCCAGCTTCGCGGTCTTCGATCACGCCATCGTCTACCTGCCCGGCCTGGATCGCTTCATGGATCCCACCGTCGATCGCAACGACCCGTGGACGCTGCCGCCCAACGATCAGGGCGCCAAGGCGTTCGTCATCGACATCGACAAAGACCTGCGCGAGATCCCGATGGCGCTCGCCGAGACGAACCGCAGCGATTGGGGCATCACCGCGACCGTCCAGCCCGATGGCTCGGCGGCCGGGCGCATGACCTGGACCACCCGCGGCCAGCCCGCCAGCCTGGCGCGACGTCGCCTCGAGGCCGAGGGCGCGCGCGCAGAATACGTCGAGCAGTTGCTCACACGGCGCTTCCCCGGGGCGGCCATCACGCCGGAGCGCTACGCGGGGCTCGAGCCAGCGTTCGATCCGGTCATCGTCAGCGGCGCCGTGCAGATGCCCCCGTTCCGCAAGAGCGGCGCGGGCTTCGACGTCCCAATGGGCGGCGCGTCCTGGGGCCTGGTCGCGCGGTTTGCGCAGGCCGCCTCGCGTAAGAGTCCGATTGCGTTGAGCTATCACCGTCGCGAGTCGATGCGGCTTCAGCTCGAACTGCCGGCGGGTCTGCGCGCGAAGGTGCCGGCGCCGGTGAGCCTGCGGTCACCGTTCGGCGTGTTGCGCGCCGAGGCCCGCGCGACCGGTCAACGGCTCAGCCTCGATGTGACGTTCGATTTGACGGCGAAGCGCATCGATCCGCGCGACTACGCCGCGTTCCGCGCATGGCTCTCGCAGGTGGATCAAGCCCTTGCCCGCGTGGTGGAGGTGCGCCGATGAGCGTCCTGAAGGCTGTAATTGGGCTGTTCCTGGTGGGCGTCCTGACCGCGTGTGGTGGGCCGCCGCCACCCAGCCTGACGCAGCAGGTCGCGGTGCTTGACGCGCAGATGCCGGCCGGCAAGCGCGGGTGGTGGCTGTACTTATCGGGTGACGTCGACGGGGCTCGCGCGGCGTTCGAGGCGGCGCCAGAGGATCCGTGGGCGGCCCTTGGGCGGGCGCGGTTGGCGAAGGACGCGTTGGATTTGCGGCGTACGCTCGGCGAGTCCGCGATGGCGACCACCTTGAGCGCGCCCGCAGACGGTACCATCGCGGCCATCGGCCAGACGTGGGCGGCCGTCGCGGCGAAGCAGCTGAGAGATGGCGACACGCTGGCGCAGCAAGCCCTGCAGACCAAGGCCCGAACCCGCATCAAAGCCGATCGCCATACCGTGCGGATCTCGTTCCTGTCGTTTCTGCAGATGCCGCGCCTGCACGCGCGCCCGCCCGTCGTCGAGGGCGAACGCGTCACGGCGTTGAGCCAGCTCTGGGCCCTGACTGCGAAGCGCCCCAAGGCCGATCCCGAGGGGATCATCCTGTCGACGTTCAGCCTGCCGACGGGCATGACGCACCTGCAGATCGAGGTCGATGGGCCGGCGATCGCGTGGCGGGGCGGGCGCGTCGTCGCGGCGTCGCCCCTCGATCATCACGGGCCGCAGACGCTGCGGTTCTCGGTGAAGGGCGAAGGCCACCTGGTGCTGGCATGGGCCGCAGCGCGCCATCCACGGGTGTGGCGCCAGCCGCTCGGGGTGCCGCCCAGCGATGACCGCCTGGGCCCCAAGGTGCCCGAGCGTGGCCCCGGCATCGACTGGCCGTGGCGCTATTTGCATGCCGAGTTGGCGCTGCTTGATGGCGACGCCGAGACCGCTGGGATCGCGCTGAGGGGCGCACCGAAGACGGCGGCTTTCATGGCTCTGCGGGCCCGATTGACCACCATCAGCCCAGGCTTGCCCCGCGGCGCGGCACGAGATCAGGCGCGCGCAGCGTGGCTCAAGGTCGTTGACCTGGCCCCCGCGCGGGCGCACTTGGCGTTGGCGCGGATCGCATGGCGCATCGGCGATGTGGGCGCGGCCCGCCCGCACCTCGATGCCGTACTGGCGCGGGCGCCCGACGCGTTCTTCGCCCATCAAACGGCGCTGCGCCTTGCGCTCAGCGAAGGCCGGCACGCGGCGGCGGCCCGATCACTTGAAGCGGCGCGGCGATCGGCGGTGAGCCCCTGCAGCCTCTTGGGCGATCAGGCGGCGCTCGCCGACGCGCGCCCCGGAGCTGACGCGGCGCTCATCGCCGCCTATCAGCGGTGCGATCGCCCGCTGGACGCGGTCGACCGGCTGCTGGGCCGGGGCCAGCCCGCGCCCGCGCTTGGCATCCTCGACGGCCTGTCGACCCGCGCCAAGGCCAAGGTTCGGGCGCGCACGTTGCGGGCGCGGACGCTGGTGGGGCTGGGTCGATTGGCCGACGCCCACGCGGTGTACGCCACCCTCAAGGACGCCGCGAGCAGCCTGACCGCGGCCGATCTGGCCTTTGCTCTCGACCTGCCAGAGACCCAGGCTGGGCTCGCCCGCGTCGTCGCCCTGCACCCAACCGCGACCCCGGCGCTTGAGCTGGTCGTGGCCCATCCAGAGCTGTCGCCGTTCGCGTCACTCGTGCTCGACAGCGAGGCGGCGATTACGGCATGGCAGGCGACGGTGCCCCAATCGGGTCCGGCGGTGCGCGTGCTTGATCACAGCGCCTCGATCTACTTCAAAGACGGCAAGAGCCTGCGCTGGGTGCACGAGGTGCTGGCCGTTCGGTCCCGCGATGCCGCCGAGCGGTTTGGCGAGATTGGGCTGCCCGAAGATGTGCGGCTGGTTGCGCTCTATACCCGCAAGTTCGACGGGCGGCGCATCTTCGCCGAGCAGGTCCCCGAGAAGGAGACCATCACGCTGCCCGATTTGGAGACGGGCGACTTCGTGGTCGCGATGTACCTCGACACGGGCGACAACGGCTACCTGTACGACAGCGGCTTTTTGACGCCGCGCGTGTTCTTCCAAGGCACTGATTTGCCCGCGTTTCATCAGCGATTCGAGGTCTATGCCGACACGCCGCCCACCGTGCACCGGCTCGCGGGGGCCCCCATGCCGACGCGCGTTGGGTTGGGTGAGAAGCACGGCGTTCGCATGGAGTCGCGGGCGGTCGCGCTTTTGCCGCCCGAAGGCGATGCGCCCCCCGTGCCGCTGTGGTTGCCGTCGGCGCGCGCCGGTCACGCGGTGGTCCTGTCGGATGATCTCGCCTATCTGCGCGATCGGGTGCTCAAGCAGCGCCGTCGCACCCCGGCGTTTGATGCCTGGGCAGAGCGATCGGCGGGCGAGGGCGATCTCGATGCCCGATTGCTGCGCCTGAGCCGCGCGGTGCGTGAGGAGATCGACGACACCGTGGGCCTGATGGAGGCCGACGTGAGCGTCGCGGTGACCAGCGGCACGGGCAACCGAGGGCTGGTCATGAGCGCGGCGTTGGAGCACCTGGGCGTGCGGCATCGGCTGCTCGTGGCGCGCGCGAGGGTGCATGTGCCCAGCGGCCCCTTTCTCACCGCGACTGACTTCTCGTATCCGCTGATCGACCTGGGCGATCGGGTGCTCGACCCTGGCCCCGAGCGGGCGGCGCCGGGCTTCTTCCCGTTCACTTTGGTAGGCGGCGACGCCCTCGTGGCCTGGCCGCCTGAGGCTGCGGTGAGGCCGGTCGCGTTGCCCGGCTCACGCGCCGTGCCGGATCAACGGCGGGTCGAGGTCGAGATGCACTGGCACGCCGACGGCAAGTTGACGGGCACGGTGGTCGATCGGCTCATAGGGCAAGAGGCGATCGTCGTCGGGCATCACCTGTCGCGCTTGACGCCCGCGCAGCGCCCGCGGCTGATGGAGCGCTTGCTCGTGGGCGTCGTGGGCGCCGCGAAGGTCACGCAGTTCGATGATCCGACGCAGCAGGATCCCGACGGCCCGCTTGAGCTGCGATATCAGTTCACGGCCCAACCGGGGGATGCGCTGCCGCTGGGCCTGTTCCCGGTGCAGCCTGGTCGCAGCTATGCGAGCCAGGCAGAGCGCAGCCTGCCGTTGTCGATCACCCTGCCCACCGATCAGATAGTGCGCCTGCGGCTGACGTCGGACCGGCCGTTCAAGGGCGAGCCGCACGTGGGCAAAGTGACCGATGGGACGCGTCGGTACGCGCTTGATATCGAGCAGGACGAGGACGCCCTGACGGCGACGGCGCGGCTGCTGATTCCCGGTGGCCTGGTGCCGGTCGCCGACTACGCCGGCTTCAAGACCTGGGCGCATGCCGTCGATGAAGCGGAGCGGGTCCGTCTGACTGTGCGTCCATCGCCATAACGCCCGACGCTCGACGCCGTGACGTTCGATACGATGACGTGTTATTCGGAGCGCTATGAATCCCGCCGAATACTTGTCCATGCTGGCGATGATCATCGCCTTGTCGGTGCTTGGGGCCTCGCGCCGGCAGGCCACGCTCGCCTGGCCTGAAGCGGCCTGGGCGACCCTGGTCTCAGGCGGCGCGGGTCTGCTGCTCTATCAACAGCACTTGATGGCCTTGAGCGTCGCGATCGCCGGGGTCGGCTTGCTGATGCCCGCGTTGGTCTTCAACCTCGCGCGGCGATGGGCCGGGCAGGGGCACTTCGCGCGGGCCGCGCGCCTGGGTCGGGTGCTCGCGGCGGTGCGGCGTGACCCCCAGATGGACCGCTGGATCGGGCTCTGGCAGGCGCTGGCGGAGTTCTATGGGGGCGACGCGGTCGGCGTCGAGCGGCTTCGCGCCCAGTTGTCGGCCAGCACTGACGCCTCGGCGTTGGTGGTGCTCGACGTGCTGACGGTGCTCACCCGTGACTGGGAACGAGCGCGGTTCTCGCCCGCCCTGGACGCTCAAAGTCGGGCGCTCTGCGAGATGGGCGAGGTGCAGCAGGGCATATCGACCATCGGCCCCCTGTTGATGGGGCGCCCATCTTTGCGACGCCTGCGCACCACGCGGGGCGTGTTGCTGGCGCCGCTCGCCTTCGCGGGGCGTGTGCAGGTGGTCGACGCGTTGACCCGGTTGATGCGCCTGCGCCCTGTGATGCGTGAAATCTGGCGCGCGACGGCGCTGGCCGCGGCCGGTCGGGCCGATGAGGCGCGGGCGCTGCTCGACCGCGCAGAGCGGCGCTCTCCTGCGCCTGTCGTGCGCGCCGCGATCGTCGCCCGTCGGGCGCGGCTGCCGGGCGCGGTCGCGTTGAGCCCGGCCGTGCAGGACATCCTCAAGACGGCCGAGACCGAGATCCTCGCCGGCCTCCGCCTGCAACTCCGCGCACCCTGGCGCGATTGGGCGACGCTGGCGCTGCTGGGCGTGATCGGATGGTTCTTCTGGCGTCAGGTGCAGGCCGGCAGCGGCAGCAGCCCCCAAGTCGCGTGGTTGCTCGGTGCGCTCGAAGGCGGCCGCTGGCCCCAGGAACCGTGGCGCCTGCTCACCTACGGCGCGTTGCACATCGGGGTGATGCATCTGACCGTGAACTGCTTGGCCATCGCGGCGCTGGCCCCGATCATCAGCGACGCAGTGGGCCGAGTCGCGATGCTGCTGATCTTCGTCGCATCGGTCGCGGGCGGGGGCATCGCCGTCATCGTCTTTGGTGGCGTCGGCATCACCGTCGGTGCGTCGGGCGGGGCGATGGGGCTGCTGGGATCCCTCGTGACGATCCTCTGGATGCATCCGGGGGTGGCGACCACGCTGACGGGCAAGGCTGGCGCCCGCTTCGGGCTCAGCGTCATCGCTTTTCAGACGGTCTTCGACATCGTGATGCCCGAGATTAGCTTCGCGAGTCACGGCGGCGGTGCGTTGGCGGGGGCGGCCGTGACCGCCGGGATCATCCTGCTTATGAAGGCGATGGTGTGGCGTCCGCGCTCTGCGTAAGGCGCAGGAAGACCTCTTCCAAGGTGCGGCCCTCGGCGCCCGTCTGATTGCGCAGCTCGGCCGGCGTACCCTGCGCGATCAGGGTGCCGTGATCGATCACCGCCACCGCGTCGCAGACCTCGTCGGCGACCTCAAGGGTGTGCGTACTCAAGAACACCGTCAGGCCCTGCTTCGCTTCGGCGCGCAGCACGTCTTTGAGCAGGCGCGCGCCGCGCGGATCGAGGCCGACCATGGGCTCATCGACCACCAGCAACTTGGGACGATGCAGCAGCACTGAGGCCATGACCAGTCGCTGCTTCATGCCGTGCGAGAAGCTCTCGATCAGGTGATCGGCCTTGGGCCCCAAGCCAAACAACGTCAGCAACTCGATGGATCGCGTCATGGCCTCGACCCGCCGCATGCGGTACAGCCCGGCGATGAAGTACATGTATTCGATGGCCGTCAGGCGCGGGTACAGGTTGGGTCGATCGGGGATGTAGCCGAGCCGCGCCTTGGCCTCGAGTGGGCGCGCAGCCACGTCGATCCCATCAACCAACACCATGCCCGAGGTCGGGCGAATCAGCCCCACGATCATCTTCATCGTGGTGGTCTTGCCGGCGCCGTTTGGACCCAAAAATCCAACGATTTGGCCGGGCTGCACATGCAGATCGAGCTCGTGCACGGCGGTGAAGCGCCCGTAGCGCTTGTTCACCCCTTCAAGGCGCAGCATTTGACCTCAATCGAGAACGAGTCAGAAGGGCAGGGTGGGGGCAGCGGCGGGCGCGGCGGTCTTTGGGCTCGTCTTCGCAGCGGGCGCGACCTCACGCGGCGCGACCTTACGCGGCGCGACCTTACGCGGCGCGACCTTA
>JBNMOZ010000274.1:0-7873 GCA_051276005.1 Bradymonadia bacterium
GGATGGCGATGGCGGGGGCGCCGAGATCGTGCTGCGCGCCGCGATCGCGCAGGCGACCGGTGAGGACTGGCGGGGGGTCCGCATGGAGCTGTCGACGGCGTCTGCGCTGCGCACGACGACCCGCCCGACGCTCAACGCGCTGCGCATCGGCGAGGTGCAGCCCAGCCCGCCGGGCCCGCGATCGCGCCCGCCGCCGAAGGGCGTAGAGGGCCTGTTCGCCGCGTTTGATCAAGCACGCAGCCGTGCGCCGGAGTTGGGTCCGCCGTCGGCGCGGGTGCCGTTATATGCGCCGTCCCAGCCGTGTGTTCGTCCGCTGGAGATGCCGCAGATCTGGCGCGGATCGGGCGATGATGGCGCGCATGTTGGGGCGGTGAGCTTTGGTGGCGGTGGTGCTGACGATGAGGCATACGGTGCGGCCGAGGAGATGGCGGCGCCGGCACCTGCCGCGCCAGCCAGCCGCGCTCGGCGTGCTCAGTCAGCGTCCGCGCCGAGGCAGAAGAGGTCCGCGCCCGCCCGTGGCTCTGCCCCTCAAGGGGTCGCTGCGCCAGCCGGTCAGCCTACCGACTATGCCGACCTGGCGTTGGCGGGCCCGCTCGAGGCGACGCGGGGTCAACTGACGCGCGTCGAAGACCTGCAAAGGTATGTCGCCGGGTTGGGCGCGTCGGGTCGGCGGGTCGATGTCGACGTCGCGCAGCTCATACAAGCCGCCAATCGCCGCACCCAGCGCGTCGGGGCCCTGCCCGCTGGGGCGTCTGATGTGCGCGCCGCGGCCGGCAACCACGACTATATATATACCGCCGATGCCCGGATCGATGTCGCGGGTGACGGCGCGTGGCACACGGTCGCGCTGGGCGTCCGCACCGCCCCTTGCACGACGCGCTACGTCGCGGTCCCCCGGCTCGACCCGAACGTGTATCGCATCGCGACGCTGCACAACCCGCTGCCCGCCCCACTGCTGCCCGGCGAGGCCGAGGTCTATGTGGACGGCGAGTACGTGCTGTCGGCGCCCGTGCCCTTCGTGGCCGGCGCCGCGGTGGTCGAGCTGGGCCTGGGCGTCGAGCAGCGATTGCGCTGCGCCCGCAACACCCAGTTTGAGGAGCAGCGCAGCGCGGAGGCTGTGGTGGCCATGACCGACTTGGTGCATCGCATCGAGATCGCCGTGCGCAACGGCCTGCGACGCGACGCCGACATCGAGGTGCGCGAGCGCGTCCCCCAGGCCGCTGCGGACGCCGAGGTGGTGGTCGAGGAGCGAGCGGTGACCCCCGAATGGGGCCCCTACACGCAGCGCGAGCAGGGCGCGAAGATTCAGGGCGGTCGCCGCTGGCGCATCAGCGTGCCAGCCGGCGAAGAGATGACGCTGCGCGCCGAGTATGCGGTGCGTATTTATTCGAAGAACGCCCTCGCAGGCGGCAACCGGCGGGAGGCCTGAGATGAGCGAGCCCATTGATATGCCGCCGCTGGACACCGAGCGCGCGCCCGTGACGCTGCCCATCGTTGAAGTGACCGTGCTCGAAGACCGGGCCCGCGTGGTGCGGCGGGGCGTCGTTGATTTGCCGGTGGGTCGCATGCGGCTGTGCGTTGCGGGCGTTACGCCTGTCGCGCACGACGTCTCGCTGCAGATCGAGGCGCAGGGGGCGACGGTCGTCGACGGCCGATTGCGGCGCACGCACCGTATTCGACGTGCGGATCAGCCGGCAGACGTTCAGGCGGTCACCGCCCGCATCGAGACGCTGCGAATGGCCCGTGAGCGGTCGATCGCCGAGATGGAGCGCGCCGAACAGCAGACCGCTCAGGTCGCGCGGATGTTGGGCCAATCTGCAGCCGAGCTGCCCGTCGACGTGTCGTGGGGCCTGCATGATTTGCCCACGTGGACGCAGACCTTCGGCGACCTGACGGGCCGCTATCAGGCCCTGCAGCGCAGCGCGCTTGAGGCGTTCTACCGCGCCGATGATCAGGCCCGCGCCATCCGCGATGACGTCCGTCGCCGCGCGGCGATGGAGCGCCCAGACGTGACGCTCATCGCGCGCATCGAGTTCGATCTCGAGGTGACGACGGCCGGCGAAGTGCAGATCGAGATCGGCTACGTGGTGCCCAACGCGCTTTGGCGGCCGACGCATGTGGCGACCTTGGACGGCGAGACCCTGCGCATCGCGACGCGGGCCGCCGTGTGGCAGCACACGGGCGAAGACTGGACCGACGCGCAGCTGAAGTTGAGCACGGCCCGCGGCAGCCTGGGCGCGACGCCGCCCCTGCTCGACGACGACCTGCTCTCAGCCACCCGACGCGGCGAAGCGGTCAAGGTGGCGATGCGCGAAGTGTCGATCGAGCGCACCGGGCCCCAAGG
Source organism: Bradymonadia bacterium (assembly GCA_051276005.1). Classification (GTDB taxonomy): domain Bacteria; phylum Myxococcota_A; class Bradymonadia; order UBA7976; family UBA1532; genus JBNMOZ01. The sequence continues at coordinate 2,345 of JBNMOZ010000274.1, forward strand.
CGCTTCGACGGGCGCGGTGACGTTGCCGGGCGTCGAGGACGGCGGTGAGGTGCGCGTGCTGCGGGCCGAAGATCCGCAGAGCGTGCCCTCCAATGGGCGCGTGGTCTTCGTGCCCCTCGGCGCCGTCGCGATGCCGGCGCGCGCAGAGCACATCTGCACCCCTGAGCTGGCCGAGACGGTGTTCCTCGAAGCCCACGCGACCTGGAGCGGTCAAGGTCCGCTCTTGGCAGGCCCCGTCGAGCTGCTGCGAGGCGGCGGGCAGGTGGGCCAGACCACCGTTGAGTTCACGCCGAGCGGCCAACCGCTGGTCATCGGATTTGGGGTCGCGGACGACCTGCGGGTTGTGCGCACCACGCGCGAGAAGACGACCGCGCCCGATCGCCACGATCCCTTCACCCACGTCGACACGCGCATCGCGCTGTTCTTGAGCAACCTGGGGCCGTCCGATCGGGCCATCAACCTCATTGAGCGGGTGCCGGTCAGCGAGGTGCCCGGGGTGGTGATCAGCGCCGAAGACGGGCCTGAGCCCGACCTCAACGGCATGCGGCGCTTCGAGATCGCGTTGCCGGCGCGGGGGCAGCGGACCGTGCAGACGCGTTGGCGCATGTCGACCGCACCGTCGGTCGAGTCTGCTTAGGCCGATGGACGATCAGGCGGTCATCGCGCAGTTGAAGCAGGCGGCGCCCGGGCGGCGGGGCTCGGCGCTCATGCGCATCGTGCAGGGGCTCGCGCCGAACGTCGGGCGGGTGCAGCATGCCGTCTACTTTCGGACGGCGCTCCCGACGATTCCGCTGCCGGTTCTCAAGGTCTGTGGCGATTGGCGGGGCTACGGCGGGACGATGCGCGACGACGCCATCGACGCAGAGATGGGGCCCTTTCTACCGCCTGACACCTTTCGCCCGTCGCCCTGCCCACACCCCTGGACCGCCGGCCAGCCGGGACTGCCAGAGCTGCCGCCCAAGCTGCTCGCTCTGCTGCGCGGCGGGGCCGATCCCGACACCTGCGCCGTCATCGCCGACTGGCTCGAGCAGCGCGGCGACCCCTGGAGCGCGGCGTATCATGGGGTGGCGCGCTGGGGTCACCATGCAGGCGTCGATGCGACGGGGCCTTTCGCGGTCGCCCGCGTCGATGACGTCACGATTCGGCTGCGCTGGGTCACGCCGGGCCGCTTCCAGATGGGCAACGGCGAGAGCGACGCGGCGCTGCATACGGTGCGGTTGACGCAGGGCTTCTGGATCGCCGAGGCGCCGGTCACGCGGGCCCTGTGGCAGGCCGTCGGCACCGACGCGGATCCGTCGCGCTTCAAGACCCCCGATCGCCCGGTGCACGGCCTGTCGTGGGACCAGGCGCAGAGGTTCTGCGCGGCGCTCGCCCAGCGCATACCCGGCGCGCGCCTGCCCACCGAGGCGCAATGGGAGTGCGCCGCCCGCGCCGGCACCGCGACGGACACCTGGGTGGGCGACGTGGAGTGGGGCGGGGCCGCGCGGGCCAACGACATCCCCGTTTTGGACCCCATCGCCTGGTATGCCGGCAACTGCGGCGTCGACTACGACCTCGACGAAGGGCACGACATCCAAGCCTGGGTCGCGATGCAGCACCCCGGGCACCTGGGCGGCGTGCATCGAGTGGCGCAGAAGGCGCCGAACCCATTGGGGCTGTTCGACATGGTCGGCAACGTCAGCGAGTGGTGCCAGGATCGGTACGCGCAGTACGCAGGCAACGCCGTCGATCCAACGGGCCCCGCGGTCGGCGAGCGACGCGTCCACCGCGGCGGCATGTGGTGCCGGGCCATCATGCACGCCGCGTTGCGGGCCTACGGCTGGCCCAGCGTGGTGCATGAGGACGGCTACTTCGCGACGGGCGTGCGGATCGTCATCTGATCGAGGTTCGTGCGCGCCGCAGCCAGGTCGGGCTGGCGTGAGGGCCCTGGGTCATCGATGGACGGCTGAGAGCTCCAACTCCACCACGTCGCCCACCACCTGCGCGCGCTGCAAGGCCACCTCGACCTTGCGCGCGCCCACTTCAAAGCCAGTCTGCGCCGCGACCGCCTTGCTCACCTGAATCGCGTCGGTCCACAGGCTCTGCACCCAGGCGCCGACCGACAGCAGCATTGAGCCTTTGACGTCCTCGATCGTGCCGTCGTCGACCTTGACGCGCAGCTCTTGCTGGTTGGTCTTGCTCTGTCCCGCCGAAAGCTGCGGCGTCGCCCCGATGCGCGCCCGCATGCAGCTGCCTTCCTCCTGCCACAGCCAGATCTTTGCGGGCCGCTCGCCGCTCTCCCAGCTCAGACCCGGGCGATACGCGCCGCTCTTGGACGGCTTGCCCTTGGCGTTGAGGCGCCGCGGCAACTCTCCAGATTCGATGGCCTTATTGCCCATCGCCGCCACGGCGCCACCCATCAGCCGCAGCCGCAGTCGCTTCGGGTCTGGCGCGGTTTTGCTGCGCGGCAGGACGCCCTTGACCGGCAACCGGGTCTTCATGCCCACCGCCAGCCAGCCTTGCCGGCTGCGGATGAGCACGCCCTCAACCGGCAGCCCAGGCAGATCCAGGGCGATTTGCGTGCGTGGCGCCATCTCGGCCATCACCGAATCGCGCAGCAGCCCATAGCCGCCGTCGACCAGCTGCCCGAGCGCCTTGTTCGCGGCCCTCTTGAGCACGCGCCGCGGCGCGAGCATGCGCATCGTCTTGGGCAGCGCGCGGTACAGCGCGCCCGCCAACCGATCGGCCGCCTTGGGGCTGAGCGTGGGCTTGACCTTGCGCAACGCCTCGGGCCCGAGCGGGATCAGCAGGCGATCCTCTTCAACGATCGGTTTGACGGCCGCGGTGGTCTCCATCGTGAAGAGCGACTTGCCCCGATGCAGGACCGTGAAGTCGAGATCGAAATGCACCTGGCCGGTCTTGCCGGGCTTGACTCGGATCGAGCGGGGGGCGATGGCGACGGCGCCAAGCCTTTTCTGGTATTTCCCCAAGCCGGGCATCGAAATCGGCACCGGTTTCATGGTGCGAAGCTGCTCGGTGAGCAGCCCGTTTATGAGCGCGAAGGGCACATCGAGGCTGCCGTGCAGGACCGGTCGGGGCAGAGATCGTGCAAAGAAATCAGCACGTTCCTGACTTACCGTGGGGCAGGCCGAACCACACCCGACGGCGCTGAAAACGAGGGCGAGAACTCCGATTGCCGACCACCATGGATGGGTGTGTGTTTTTGTATTCAGATGTAGGCGGCCGCCCACCTGAAATGTCGCTGGATCGTCGCCAGCCCCCGCCAGAAGCGGTTCTGCGGGGTTGTCCACAAGGCGCCTAGATATGGCGTGTGGCGCAATGAGTGACCACCACATGTGGTGTTTTCGCCGCATAAATTTTCCCCTTGCCGCGCATGGCAGCAGCCGTTAGAACGACCCCTCGGTCGAATCGATGAGCGAGTCGCCACTGCGCAAAAGAGCGCAGCCTGGCGATCTGGGCGCCGCGCGACGGCCGTATACTACTGGTTTGAATCAAGACATCGCGTCTGGCGCCACAGCTGGACGGACGAGGCACCTGCATGCGCATTCAGAGGCGTTTCACCGAGGGCAAGAACTCCCCGTACACAGCGTTGGCGTTCGATACTCGTAAGAGCGAAATCCGTAACCCCGATGGGACAGTCGTTTTCCTGAACGCGAAGGTCAATGTACCTGCCAGTTGGAGCCAGGTCGCGACCGACATCCTGGCGCAGAAATACTTCCGCAAGGCGGGCATCCCCGCGAAGCTCAAGGCCGTGCCCGAGGACGGTGTGCCCGAGTGGCTTTGGCGCCGCGTGCCCGATCATGAGGCCCTCAACGATTTGCCCGAGGCCGACCGCTTCGGCGGCGAGCACGACGCCCGCCAGGTCTTCGACCGCCTCGCCGGCTGCTGGACGTACTGGGCGCAAACCCACGGCTACTTCGACAGCGAAGCGTCCGCCAAAGCCTACTACGACGAGATGCGCTTCATGCTGGCCACGCAGATGGCCGCGCCCAACAGCCCGCAGTGGTTCAACACCGGGTTGCACTGGGCGTACGGCATCGCGGGCCCCCCGCAGGGTCACAGCTACGCCGATCACGCCACCGGCGCCGTCCATAAGAGCACCAGCGCCTATGAGCGCCCCCAGCCGCACGCCTGCTTCATCCAGTCGGTCGAAGACGATTTGGTGAACCCCGGCGGTATCATGGACCTGTGGACCCGCGAGGCCCGCCTGTTCAAGTACGGCTCGGGCACCGGCTCGAACTTCAGCAACATCCGCGGCCGCGATGAGCCCCTCGGCGGTGGCGGACGCTCCAGCGGCCTCATGAGCTTCCTGCGCATCGGCGACCGCGCCGCGGGCGCGATCAAGAGCGGCGGCACCACCCGCCGGGCCGCCAAGATGGTCACCCTCGACGTCGATCACCCCGACATCGAAGAGTACATCAACTGGAAGGTCGTCGAAGAGCAGAAGGTCGCCGCGCTGGTGGCCGGCTCCAAGGCCGTCAAGAAGCACCTCACGCGCATCATGGACGCCATCAAGGCCGGCACGGGCGATACGCCCTACGAGCCCAAGACCAACGAGGCGCTGCGCAAGGCCATCCGCGACGCGCGCAAGGCCGAGGTGCCGATCAGCTACATCCACCGCATGATGCAGTTCGCCAAGCAGGGCTTCACCGACGTCGACTTCCCCGAGTACGACACCGACTGGCAGTCCGAGGCGTACAACTCCGTCGCGGGCCAGAACAGCAACAACTCGGTGCGCCTGACCGACGACTTCATGGGCGCCGTCCTCAACGATGAGGACTGGAACCTGATTCGCCGCACCGACGGCGAGGTCTGCAAGACCATCAAGGCGCGCGGGCTTTGGGACGACATCTCGTACGCAGCCTGGGCCTGTGCCGATCCGGGCGTGCAGTTCGATACGACGATCAACGACTGGCACACCTGCCCGAACAGCGGTCGCATCAACGCGAGCAACCCCTGCTCTGAGTACATGTTCATCGACGACACGGCCTGCAACCTCGCCTCGGCGAACCTGATGCAGTTCATGGCCGATGACTACACGCGCTTCGACGTCGACGCCTTCACCCACGCCTGTCGCCTGTGGACGCTGACCCTCGAGGTCGCCGTCACCATGGCGCAGTTCCCCAGCGAGGCCATCGCGCGCCTGTCTTGGGAGTTTCGTACGCTGGGGCTGGGCTTCGCGAACCTGGGCACGATCCTGATGGTCATGGGCATCCCCTACGACTCCGAGCAGGGCACCAACATCGCCGGCGCCATCGCCGCGATCATGACCGGCACCGCCTACTCGACCAGCGCCGAGATCGCCTCGAAGCACGGACCGTTCAACAGCTTCAAGGCCAACCGCGAGCCGATGATGCGGGTCATCCGCAACCATCGCCGCGCCGCCTACGGTGCCCCTGACGGCGAGTATGAGGGCATCAGCACGATCCCCGTCGCCATCGATCCCGAGCGCTGCCCCGAGTACCTCGTCAAGGCCGCCCGGGTCAGCTGGGACCGCGCCCTCGAGCTGGGTGTGAAGCACGGCTACCG
>JBNMOZ010000275.1:0-7872 GCA_051276005.1 Bradymonadia bacterium
CTTCCACGCGCCGCGCAGGGCGTTGGCCTGCTCTTCCAAGTCGGCGACCGACTTGCGAATATCGCGTCCGCGCGCGTCGCTGTCGGCGTCGCGATCGATAGACACCAGCTCGACCCGCAGGCCGGCGAGGCGCCGCTCCAAGTCGTCGAGGGCGGTGGGCCGGCTGTCGAGCTGCAGGCGGATGTCGCTGGCGGCCTCGTCCATCAGGTCGATGGCCTTGTCGGGCAGCTGGCGGTCGGTGATGTAGCGGTCTGAGAGGCGCGCTGCGGCCACCACCGCCGTGTCGCTGATGCGCAGGCCGTGGTGGATCTCGTACTTCTCCTTGAGGCCACGCAAGATGCTGATGCAGTCCTCGACGTTGGGCTGATCGACGCGCACCGGCTGAAAGCGCCGCTCCAGCGCGCCGTCCTTGGCGATGTACTTGCGGTACTCCGCGGTGGTCGTCGCGCCGACGCAGCGCAGCTCGCCGCGGGCCAGGGCGGGCTTGAGCATGTTCGACGCGTCCATCGCGCCATCCGCAGCGCCCGCGCCGACCAAGGTGTGCAGCTCGTCGATGAAGAGGATGATGTTGCCGTCGGCCTTCGTGACGTCCTTGAGCACGGCCTTGAGGCGCTCCTCGAACTCGCCGCGAAACTTCGCGCCGGCGATCAGCGCGCCGAGATCGAGGCTCAAGAGCCGCTTGCCCCGCAGCCCGTCGGGCACGTCGCCCGTGGCGATACGCTGCGCGATGCCTTCGACGATGGCCGTCTTGCCCACGCCGGGCTCGCCGATCAACACGGGGTTGTTCTTGGTGCGCCGCTGCAGCACGCGCAGCACCCGCCGCACCTCGTCTTCGCGGCCGATCACCGGGTCGAGGGCGCCGCGCTGGGCCATCTGCGTCAGGTCGCGGGTGTACTTCTGCAACGCATCGTAGCGGGCCTCGGGATCCTGCGAGGTCACGCGGGTGTTGCCTCGAATGTCCTTGAGGGCGTCCAGCAGCCGGGCGCGCGTGACGCCGGCCGACGCGAGCAGCACCTTGGTGCCCGTCGCGTCGATGAGCGCCAGCGCCAGGTGCTCGGTGCTCACAAACTCATCGCCCATCTTCTGAGCTTCGTTGATGGCGGCGTCGAGGGTCTTGGACAGCGCCGGGCTCTCGCCGAGTTGACTGGGACCGCGCACCTTCGGCGCCTTGTCGAGGGCGCGATTGACCGCATCGAGCACCGTGTTCGGCGGCGTACCGATGCGCGAAAGCAAGGTCGACATCACGCCATCGGTCTGCGAGACGAGCGCGGCGAGCACGTGCTCGGGGGTCAGGGTGGGGGCCTGATCGGCGCGCGCGCGCTCGACGGCCGAAGAGAGGGCTTCGCGAGCTTTGATCGTGAATTTGTCGTAGTTCATGGATTCATCCTTGAGTGCGGAGGGTGTTTTGGAGTTTTTTTCAGGGGACGGCGTGACTGTGCGCACATCGCGCGGTCAGTCAACCCGAACCCCGTGACCATTGGAGCCCGTATGACCCTTTCGACGACCCTGAAAGCCCTCGCCGCTCTGGCGATCCTCGTGCCCGCCGCCGCCCAGGCCCAGGACTACAGCGGCAGCATGGAGTTCAGCCTCGGTTTGGGCAGCGGGTTTGAGTTCGAGCCTGAGACGGGCCCCGCCTTGGACGGCGACGCGGGCACGATGCTGGCCATCACGCCGGGTATCGATCGCATGCTCGGCAAGTCGGTGGGGATTGGCGTGGAGATGGGCTTCATCTGGCTCGGCGCGCCCGACATCGAAGGCGCCGCGGATGATGTGGCGAGCACGCTGGTGCTCAACCCCAACGTGCGCTTGAGCATGAACTTTCCGATCATACCGGCCGTCTCGCTCTCGGCGATGATCGCCGCAGGTCCGGCCTTCTGGACGGCAAATGATGACGCCGTCAATGGCGGGCCCTTCGACTCGACCCGCGTCGGCTACGGCTTCCGCTTCAACTTCGGTGGCGGCTACGCGATCAATAAGGACGTCTTGGCGTTCATGACCATCGGCTATTACACCACGACCTCGTACGGCGACGACATCACCGCCACCCAGTCGTCGATCCCGATCAACGTCGGGCTGCGCACCGCCTTCTAGAGGTGTTTTGGCCCTCTCTAGGGGCCTCGCGCTCATCCCTGCGTCGACAGCGACGCGGCGCGCGCCGCCAGCCGGTCGGCGCGGGCGCCTTCCCCCAACGCTCGCCAGATCGTGATCGCCCGCGCCAATAGGCGCCGCACGAGGTCGGGCTGCGTGTTGCGCATTGGCTCGCTGAGCCGCTCCAACGCGTCGGCCCACTCCGGCACGATCATCGGATGCTGCGCGTCGCTCCTCAAGGCCGCCTGCAGGTACTGATCGCGCGCTGCCGTCTGGCCGCGCGCATGCGCCACCCGCGCTCGGAACGCATGCAGCAGGCCCAAACGCAGCGGATCGTCCAGGGGCTCCAGATGCGCCGCTGCCCGCTCCAAGGCGTGCTCGGCGTCGTCAAGATCACCGATCTCCATCGCGGCGCGCCCCAACTGCGTGTAGCAGACCGCGAGCTGATAGCCGTCGCCCAGAGGGCGGAACGCGTCAATGGCGCGGCGATAGCTCTGGCGGGCGTCGCGGTGGTCGACGGCCCATTGCGCGTCGCCCAATCCGCGCAGGCTGCGACCCAGGCTCGATCGGTTGCCGGCCGCTTCGAAGGCGTCGGCGGCGGCCGTGAAGTGCGGGATCGCAGCGTCGAACGCCCCGCCGCGTCGATGCAGCTCGCCCAGACGCCAATGCACCGCCCCGCGCAGCGGCTCGTTATAGGTGCGGGCGATGAGGTCGGCCGCGGTGCCCAGCGCCTCGATCGCCGATGACGCGGCGCCGCGCTTGAGCGCGATCTCGCCCAAAACCTGCCAGCCATGCGCCTCGATCTGCGGTGCGGTGTGGCGGGCGGCTTGGATCGCGGCCACCACATGGGCTTCAGCGGTGCTGAGATCGCCGCGGCGCAACGCCAACCGACACCGCGCCAGCGCAATACGCGCCGCGATCGCGTGGGCGACGTCGGCCTGCTGCGCGGCACGCAGCAAGACATCATCTGCGGCATCCAGCCTGCCCAGCGCCAGCAGCGCCTCGCCGCGGATCGCCATCGCCGTCAAGCGACCGGTCATGTCGTCCGCGCTCAGCCGCGTCAGTTGGTCGGCCAGCCGCAGCGCCCGCTCCGCCTGCCGCAAATCGAGCACCACATCCGACAGCCCGATCAACGCCTCGCGGCGCAACTCCAAATGCGTTGGGGTCGCGCGGCTCAGCCACTGCTCGGCTTCGGCGAAGCGGGCCATTGACAGCTTCAGGCGCAGCGCGTCGCGGGCGTCGTGGGCTGCGATGAGCTGGTAGCGCGCGGCCTCTACCAGGTCCTCGGCGGCCAGGTAGTGCAGGGCGATCTCGCTGGCGGCCACCCCATCGAGGCGGGCGTACCACTCGGCCTTGACCTCGGCGACCACCCGCTGCACTTGGGCATGATCGGGATCCCCCGCAGCCTCGGCGAGGAACACCGTACGAAAGAGGCTGCTCGCGAAGGCCAGCGTATCGTCAGCGGCGTCGACCACGATGCCGAGCTTGACGATCGCATCGATGACCACCACCAGCGTCGCTTGAGGAATGCCGATGCGCTGCGCGAGCGGCTGGACCAGATCGAAGGGCACCGTGTCGCCGACGACGGCCAGGTGCCGACAAAGCGTCCGAATCTCGACCCTGAGCCGCGACCGCTCGAACGCAGCCTGCACCCGCGCGGTGATGAGGATCTGCGGTTGGGTGGGGAGCGTCGGCGGTGCGCCGGTGAACCGGTACAGGCCCACATCGGCGTCGTGCTCGATGGCCCCGCTCTCCATCAGCCAAGCCAGCGCCTGACGCGCGACCAGCGGGTTGCCCCGGGCGGCGTGGGCGACATGCTGGGCGACGATCGGGTGCACGAGCAGCGTCTGCTGCACGAGGGCTTCAACCACGGAGTCGCTGAGGCGCTCGACGCGGCCCACATGCACCAGCTCGACGCGGCGCTTGAGGAACCCGGCGACCCGCGCGTCGGCGGCGCTCGGCTGGCCCATCGGCGGCAGATCGCGCCGCGTGCACAGCAGCAGCACCGGCGCGGGCCGCTGATCGAGCGCGACCGTGAGGTGCTCGACCAGCTCGACGTCGCTGGCGCGGGCATGGTGCAGGTCGTCGAGGCTGATGAGCAGCGGCTGGCGGCGCGCGAGGTGGCGCACGATGTGTTCGATGATCCGCTGCGCGCTCGCCGGCGGGCAGGGCCCGGTCTCAGGCCACAGGCAGCAGACGACCGTCTCGGGGTCCAGGTCGCTCGCCCCCAACTGGGTCAGCCGCTGGCGCACCAAGGCGAGGCGCTCGGCGGGCTGAGCGTCGGTGAACGACAGCGCGCTGCGCAACGCCGATCGCAGCGCGCTGGGTGCGCCCACCCGCCGCCGACCGCTGGCGACGAGCATCCACCCGCCCTCGGCCACGGTCTGACACAGCCAGGTGCACAGCCGGGAGCGCCCGGCGCCCGACGCGCCCTCGAGCAGGATCGTCCGTGGCGGCGCAGGCATGCTGCACACCGCGACGACATGTCGCCAAAGCCAGCGGCGCAGCTCATCACGCCCGATGATCGCGGTGGCCTCTGAGGCGGCCAGGCCCAGGCTCGGCAGCGTGTTGAGCGATCCCGTATCGAGCGAGCTGTCGATGCTCAGGCCGGTCATCTCGCCGCTGGTCAGCGCAGGCAAGGCGATCTCGAGGGTCGGCGTCTGACGGGTGGTGATGCTGGCCAACGCGCGCCGCATCGCGCCCGCCGAGTGAAAGCGCTGCGCGGGGTCCTTCTGCAGCCCCTGATTGAGCCAGGCGCTCAGGCCCGCCGGCACCGCCAGGTAGGGGAGGGGCTCGAAGGCCGGCACGGGCGCGTTGAGGTGCTGCATCAACACTGAGGCGCCGGTGGTGCCATCGAACGGCGGCGCGCCGCAGAACAGCTCCCACACCATGATCGCGAGCGCGTACAGGTCGGCTGGGGGGCCCACGGCCTCGTCGCGCATGGCCTGCTCAGGCGCCATATAATGCGGGGTCCCAAAGACTTCGCGGGTGGACAGCGAGATGTCTTCGTCGAGATCGCCTTCGACCCACGCGAACCCGAAGTCGAGCAGCTTGATGCGCGGGCGGCGACGCTCGGCGCCGCGCCAGCTGCGATCGGCGCCGTCGTTGCGACGCTCGGCGCGGTCCGGGTTGCGAGAGACGAGCACGTTCTCGGGCTTGAGATCGCGATGGATGACGCCGCGGGCATGCGCGTAGGCCAGCGCGCCCAGGATTTGCTCGGAGACGTCGATGATCTGATCGGCGCTGGGGCCGTCGGCGGCGAAGGTGGTCAGGTCGTGCCCCGAGACCAGCTCCATCACCAGGTAGGCGCCCCCGTCGTCGCCCACATCATGCAGTCGAACGATATGGGGGTGATCCATGCGAGCGACGGCGCGCGCCTCACGATGCAGGCGGCGTTGCAGGCCCACGTCGGTGCTGTATTCGCGATGCAGGCGCTTGATGGCGACCTCGCGGCCCGATTGCAGGTCGGTGGCCCGCCATACGCTGCCCAAGCCGCCGCGTCCCAGCTCCTCGTGCAGCCGATAGCGCTCGCTGAGCACGTCACTCTGCGCGCCGGTGCTCATGCCGAGGACGCCTCTAGATCCTGTCGAATCTGCGACGCTCGGGCTTGAAGCGTCGCGCCGCGATGGGCGTGACCATAGCGCGCGAACACCCCGGCGAGGCCGTCGAATGCCGCCGCGAGATCGGCGTGGCGCACGTCCAAGACGCGGTCGAGGGCGACGGCGGCGCGCAGCTCGTTGCGGCATGTGACCGCGTCGCCCGATTCGGCGGCGACCCACGCAAGCTGGGCGCGCGCGATCGTCTCGGTCGATCGATCTTGCGTGTTCATGGCGTGCGTGAGGCGCGCGCGAGTGGGGGTGAGGGCGTCGGCGAAGGCGCTGCGCGCCAGGCACCCGCGCACCCACTCGGCCCAGACGGCGTCCGCTGCAGTCAACTCGCCCAGCTCGCCGTGGGTGCGGGCCGCCTGCGCGAAGCTCGCGCTCGCCTGCGACCAGCGATCCTCGCCCGCATACAGGCGGGCCAGATGCACGTCGCTGCGGGCCATGCCCGCCAAATTGCCCTGGCTGACGTACCCGGCGCGCGCGGCTTGGTAATGCGCGATGGCGTCGCTGCTTCGCCCCAGCAGTCGGCACGTCTCGCCGAGCAGCCAGATGCACGCGACCTCGCCGCGGCGATCCTCGCAGGCGGCGAAGAGCGCCCGCGCGGCTTGCAGATGACGACCGGCGATCTGGTGCTTGCCTTGACGCAGGGCGATCTCGGCGCATCCGCGGACCGCGCGGGCTTCACTGCGCGCGTCATTGGCCGCGTGAAGCGGTGCACGCGCCTGCTCGAACAGCTGACCAGCGCGGTCGAATCGGCGCAGACTTGACTCTGCAAATGCCTGACCCAGAAGGCACTTGCCGATGCCGTGCTGGTCGCCAAGCTGATCGAACTCTGTGGCCGCGTCGCGATATGCGGCGGCCGCTTCTTCAAGCGCCCCGCGGCGCCGCATCGCGTCACCAATCAGCAGCAGCGCTTGCGCGGCCACCGTGGCTTCACCCGCCTGATTGGCCCAATGGGCGGCCTTCTGGGCATGGGTCAGCGCGGTGTGGTCGTCACCGCGGGCCAGGTCGATTTCGCTCAGCTGCAGCCAGATGTTCGCATGACGGCGGGCCGTCTCGCGACTCGGGTCGCCGCGCCCCATCAGCACCGCAGCGCGCTCAAGGAAAGCCCGCGCGTCGGCCGTGCGACCCTCGTTGCGCGCCATCTGGCCCGTCTCGGCATACCAATGACCGGCGAGCACGGGGTCGCCCGCCGCCGCGAAATGCTCCGCGATAGAGTCGCCATAGCGGCCGGCTTCAGCGCCATACCAGACCAGCAGCGCTTCGGCGGCGTCGAGTTGGGCTTGCTGGTCGGCGGAGGTGTGCGACAGCAGGGCGCCGCGCAGGATCGGGTGCGCAAAACGCAGGCCCTCGGTAGCGCCGCGTTGATCGACCACGATCTGCGCCTTGAGCAAGGTCTCGAGCGCACGGTAAATGCGGGCCTCGTCTTCGAAGCGGCGCAGCAGGAAGTCGACGATCAGGCCGTGCTCGGCGGCATCACCCAGCACGGCCATGTGCACGAGCACCTGCCCAACGAAGTGCGCATCGGGCAGCCCCGCGACGGTCAGCATGCAGCGCCGGACGAAGACGTCGGCGAGCGATCGCGGCCATGTGGCCGGCTGGGCGACGTCAGACAGCGTCCAGATCCCGTCGCGGTGGACGATGGCGCCGCCCTTCTGCTGATACAGCAGAAGCTCACGGGCCATGAGCGGGTTGCCTTGGGCGCAGCGCCCCAGGTGTTCGATGGTCTCGTCGTCGATCTGGGCGAACGTGCGCAGGAAGGCCGAGGTCGCGTCATCGCTGAGCGGCGCCAGACGGTACTTCTCGACCAGGGGCGCGCCGACGCGGTCAAGGGCGCCCAACAGCTGGCGCGCATCGCGCACAGGGCCGCGCTCGTCTTCGGTGTACGTCAGCAAGACGAGGCCCGGGAACGGCGTCTCGTCGAGTGACCGGGCGAGGTGATAGAGGAACGTCTTCGTTTGCAGATCCGCCTGATCGGCCGAGATGAGCGAGATCAGGATCGGGCGCTCGCGCGCGGCCAGTCGGATCGCTTCACAGGCGCGCCGAATGACCACCGACTCGCGCTCATGCACGGTGCCTTCGGGGCGTAGATAGCTGGCCAGCACGCCGGCGATCGCCTCGCTGGTGCTCGACTCGTACGTCGACGCGGCCCAGCGCATGAGCATCTGGCCCATGCGGGACT
>JBNMOZ010000276.1:0-7820 GCA_051276005.1 Bradymonadia bacterium
GCGCCGAGGCCGGCCACTTCGTGCCGGTGCTCTTCGCGAACGGCACTGCGGGCAACATCAGCCCGCGGGGCGACGACGGCACCACCGTCGACTGGGGCAGGATGCAGGTGGTCGGACACCGCGTCTGGCCCATCTTCAAGGCCGGCTGGGACGCCGCGACGCCGGATCCTGATCCGTCGCTCGAGGTGCTCCAGCGCCGCATCCCGCTCAACTACGCGCTGCTCGGCTATGACCTCGACGTGCCCGAGTTTCGCCACAACGGCAAGGCGCTGGAGTACGGCGGCTTTCAATGCGTCCCGGCCGAGCGCGGTGAGGGCGAGCCGGACTATGTCGACGGCATGCTCGGCTGCGTCATCGACCTGCGCGCGTTTCGCGGGGTGCCCACGGTGCAGGCCCACAAGTCGGTGCTGGGCGCGTTCAAGCTCGGCAACCTGATCGTCACGACCCTGCCCGGCGAGCCGACCAGCGAGGTGGGCCAAGAGCTGACGCGCTTCATCAAGCAAGACGCGGCCGCAGCCGGCGCCGGGCCCATCGAGGTCGCCCACTTCGGCTACGCCAACGATCACCACCTCTACCTGACCCTCGAGGATGACTGGTTTCGGGGCGGGTACGAGGCCGCGCAGTCGCTCTGGGGCTGGCGCCTGGGCCGCTACTTCGTCGAGAACAGCCGCGCGTTGGCGGCCCAGTTCTTCACCGCCGAGAAGGAGAGCAACGTCACCGCCGTCAAGCCCACCGTCTGGCCCGACCTCGAAGACGATCGGGTCGAGCCCGGCTCTGGCGCCGCCCCCGCGATCATCGTGAGCGTGCCCGAAGCGACCCGCCGCGGCCGCCTCATATCGATGCAGTGGCGCGGCGGTCATCCCGGCGCAGATCTGCCGGTCGTCAGCCTCGAGATCGAGCAGGGCGGCGTCTTCGTCGCGGCGATCCGCAAGGGGCAGCCCTTCGACACCCGCGGCTTCGAGACGCTGATGTTCTACACGGGCGACTACCTGCTTGAGCATGTCTGGGTCGTGCGCTGGGAGCTGCCGTGGGATATGCCGCTGGGCGACTATCGGATGGTCGTCGACGGTGCGCAGTGGAGCGACGGCGCGTCCACCCCGTATCACCTGGACGGCGCCCCGTTCGGGTTGCGGCCCGCGCTGCTCGTCGCGCGCGAGGTTAGCCGCGTCGAGGGCCGCATCGCGCTCAAGCTCAACTACCCCGACGGGCCGAGCAACGACGACGGCGTGTCGGCGTTCGAGGCCTTGGAGACTCGCGGCCACTGGCTGCGGCTCGATCCCGAGAAGCGCTGGGGCGGCGCGCTGCAGCGCTTCTCATTCCTGCTGGGCCCCGATGTGCCGCTGGATGGATTGCAGGTCACGGTCGACGCGGTGGCGGTTGAGCATATCGCCGCCCCGGACGCGCTGGATCGCGCGCTGGTCACGGCGCGCGACGCCGACGGCGGCACCGGCACCGCCGCGCTCGCCGGCTGGGAGACCACCCGCGTCGAGGTTGAGTTGCCCGAGGGCGCGCAGATCGTCCGGGTGGCCGACGCCCATGGCAACGCCGTGGTGATCGACCTGCCCGAGTAGGGATGCTGGATGGCGCCTCACTTGTCGGCAGCGCAGCCCTCAAGCCTTGGGGTGCATGCGTGACTTCAGATAACGGGTAACACGACCCTAAGCTCCAACACACGACGCATGGCATACGCGCTCAGCGCTCGTTCTGGGCCATGGGCGGTCCAATTGGGCGCTCATCGACCCAATTCATGCATTTTTGGCCAAATCGGCCGTCTTTTGGGCCTTTCTTACGCCATCCAGTGCGTCGCGCGTCGCGATGCCGCCTGCCATAACAATGCTTTCAACCACACTGTATCTGCCAGGAAACACTCATGAATTAGCCATCAAATCCACCAATGTTGTCGATGGACTTCTACAAGCGGATTACCCATATGGGATTCAATGGGGCACGCTTGTCCCATTTCAGCCCTTTTAGGGATGCCGGCTGCACATTGAGGGCGTATTGATCCCATTTCGCGAACAATATGACGCCTCCTACATTTACCTACACAATCTTACCAAAAGCGCCGGATAAGTTGCTCAGGCCGCCCGAATGGGTGTACCACGCTCTCCGTGTGCATTCAGATTGCGGCCCTGGGCTCGGCTCAGACGGTCCTGAAGGAGTGCTAGGTGAAATGTAACTTACTGCAATTCTTGAATAATCTTGATTTGCCTAGTGAGACGCATCCTGCGATGCCATCGAATAATGTCCCTTACGGGGCAGAGCGATGATCCCTCTCTTACAGCTGCTTACACTCGCATCGCACCCATGCGTCGCGGGTATGATTGAAGCGCATGACATGGCGCAAGTGGGGCTCTGCCTCGAGGTAGCCCGCGCCGAGCAGGACATCGGCGTACCCGCGTGGCAGGCCGGTCGAATGGGCCGCACAGCTGCCTGGATCGCCGATGAGCTTCTCAAGGACGGCCGCCTGACGCCGGACGAGATCGCCGGTATCCTCACGATCGGCCGCGGCGAATCGGCCCTCGATCCGACGGGACGATCCCACTCGGCCCTGCCCGACGAGGCCCAAGGCGGCGCCCACGGTCCATTGCAGATGACCGATCGCACCGCGAAGTGGCTCGGGGTCGACTCGCGCCGGCTGCGCGCTCGACGCCGCTCGGACTTGCCCGCTCAAGCCCGCGCCTCGCGCTATGCCGCCAGCGCCGCGATGATCTTCTACTCCACCCGCACCTCGCTGGCCCGCCGCCACGGCCTGCGCACCCACTTCGAGGCGCTGCGCCATATCAGCCGTGACGCTGAGCAAAGCCGCGAAGAGATGTGGGTGTCATGGGCCGCCGGCTGCAGCGTTCGAGTGCGCAACGCGGGCGAAGGTCTGCAGCGCACGTTGGTGAAGCGACGCGCTCAGTTTCCTCGATATCAGCAGGCAGTGGCGCGCTGGTTGCCCGCGCAAAAGGTGCCGTCCGCGTTGACGACGGCGGCGCTGTTGCCGTTGGATCCACTGCGCCCGAAGCGGTCGGTCACCCGGCGGCGCGCGATGCCGGCGCGCGCGCTCGGCCTCGACGCTGCGGCCACCGACTGATCGCAGCGTCGAGGCCGATCGCTGAGCGGCGCCGAGCGATCGGCGGCGTCAAGGCGCTCAATTCAATGGCGTGGAGGTACTCGCGGCGCCAAGGCGCTGGCTGAGCGGCGAGCAGGGACTGGCCGAGCGGCGTCGGCGCGCTCCCGGGCTGCCTAGAAGAGGCCGGTCTCAAGCTGCGCGGCCTCGGACATCTTCTCGCGCGTCCAAGGCGGGTCGAAGACCAGCTCGACATGCACCGCATCGATCCCCGTGATGCGCCCGATGCGGCTGCGCACGTCGTGCACCAGCACTGGGCCCATGCCGCAGGCCGGCGCCGTCAACGTCATGTCGATGTCGACGACCTTGCCGCGCTCGTCGTCGACGAGCTCACAGCGATACACCAGCCCCAGATCGACGATGTTTACCGGGATCTCGGGATCGTGCACCGTCGCGAGCATGTCCCAGACGATCTGCGACAGGGCCTCGGGTGACGCGCCCGGCTCGACGTCAGGCCAGAGGGGAATCTCTTTGCCCAGCGCGTCGGCATCTTGGCCATCAATGCGATACATGTTGCCGTGCACGGTGATCGTGAAGCTGCCGCCCAACGCCTGATTGACGACGGCCAACGTGCCCGCCGTCAGCTCAAAAGGCTCGCCGTTGGGCACGGTGATCCCATCGACATCACGATGCAGAATGACGCTCTCTCGAAACTGGCCAAACATAAATAGCGCCTCCTGCAAAGGCCCGGGCTGGGCCAACTCTTCTGCCGACATATACCGACCCGAATAACTACCGACCCGCTCTGCTTGGGGCAAGGCGTAGGACCACCCATGCCGCTCGGTGCGGCGTCAGACGCGCCGCGGCTCCAGGCGAGCGACGCGCTCTGCGACGCCCTCGGGGACCACCGTACGCGACGACGCGACGGTCACCCGCCCCGGCCCTGCCCCCTTCACCGCCCGCACGTTCTTGCGCTGCGTGAGCATCACCTCGATGCCCGGCTCGCCGCGCAGGGTGCTGTGATGCACCGCGAGCGCGGCGGCGTCTTGCAGCGTCTCGGGGTGCGGGCCGGTGCCGCGGGTGGGCACGATGACGTGGGCGCCCGGCGCGTCGCGAATATGCAGCCACCAGTCGTTGCCCCGCGAATGACGGAACGTCAGCTGGTGGTTGTCGACGCCCCCCCGCCCCACCAGGATCTGCTCCCCGTGCGCGCTGGTCCGCGCAAAGTACGGCAGCCGGGGCGCCTGGTCGCGAGCGCGCTGGGCCGGGGCCTGTTTGCGGCGGTACAGCCCCGCCGATTCGAGCGCGGTGCGGATCTCTTCGGCCGACAGCGTCGAATCGAGATCCGCGACGACGGCCAGCCCAACCTCGACCTCGGCGAGGCGCTCGGCCGCCAATGACGCGCCCGCCTTGGCCTTCTTATACTTCGCGAAGAGCCGCGCCGCGTTCGCCGGCCCATCCAACGCCGGCTGCAGCGGGATCTCGATGATCGGGGCCCCCTCGGTATACCAATCCTGAACGCGGGCCACTGGATCGCCGCGCTTAACGGTGTGCATCTGGGCGGTCAGCAGCTCGCCCATCACGCGCCAGCGATCGGGGTCCGCCGTGCGCTGCACGTCGCTGCGCACCTTCTTCGCCAGGCGCTTGAGCCGATCGCGCGTCTGTTTGATTAGCCGGCGGGCGGCGATGGTGTCGGCGTCCTCACCGGCATCGACGAGCTGCGCCTGCGCGAGGACCTCGACGGCCTCGGGATCCGCGTGCTGCGCGATGCCGGCCGGCGCGGCGCCTCGAGGCGGCGTCCAAATTCGCCCCGGTCGCAGATCGCGCTCTCCACGGGCCGGCCGCCGCGCGGTCGCCATGATGCGACCGTCCGCGTCGAGTCCGTACAAGTTCGCAGCCCGACCGCTGAGTTCAGCGACCAATCGGGCCCCCCCCTCGTCGGACTGCAAGTGCACGATCACCACCCGATCGCCGGGCAAACTCTCGAGTCGAACCAGCCGCCGCCCGCCCACGATCGAACGCAACCATCGCCCCAAAGTGGTGGGTTCGGGCCGCGTCGGTGGGCTCTTCTCTGCGGCGCTGATGCGGCAAAGACGCGGGTGTGCGCTGAGAACGAGGTGGGTCGTGCGGCCCGGTACGCGCACGCGCAGGCAGATCGTGTCGCGGTCGGGATCTCGAATCTTCTGCACCTGTCCCCCCTCGACGCGGGGAGCGAGCGCAAGGACGAGGGCGGCGACATCGGCAGCGTTGAGCATGCCTGGAGCGTACGGCGCTTCGATTGCGAGCGGTAGACGCGCGGTGGTACAACGCCGAGTCGAAGTCCAATACATGCACAATCAGGAGATGCAGATGCAGCTGGCGACCTTTGGTGCGGAGCCCACGAAGTTCAACGGGGGCGTGCTTGCCATTGGACGCTTTGCCGACGCTGAGCCCAGCGCCGCCGAAGCTGCCATCGATGCAGCCCTGGGCGGTGCACTGGGCCGCGCCGCGTCTCGCATGCTGTTCACCGGCAAGGCCCGCCAGCAGGTCGTCGTCGACGGCGCCGGCCGCGTGGGCGTCGAGCAAGTCATCTTGCTCGGCCTGGGCAAGGCGGGCGACGTATCGGACGCCGGCCTGCGCGACTTCGCCGCGCTCGCCGTCGCCCATGCGCGCAGCCAGCGTCTTGACGACGTGGGCATCGTGCCGCCGACGGACGCGCTCGAAGAGTTCGCCAAGGGCGCGCTGCTCGGCGGCTACACGTGGCACGCTCTGCAGGCCGACGACGCCAAAGCGCCGCGCTTCAACGTGACCAAGGCGCACCTGCTCACCGACGCGGACGCCCAGGCCATCATCGAGCGCGCGACGATCATCGCCGAGAGCGTCAACCACGCCCGCACGCTGGTCAACGAGCCGCCCAACGTCTGCACCCCCGAGCGCCTCGCCACGTTCGCTCGCG
This sequence comes from Bradymonadia bacterium, assembly GCA_051276005.1. Classification (GTDB taxonomy): domain Bacteria; phylum Myxococcota_A; class Bradymonadia; order UBA7976; family UBA1532; genus JBNMOZ01. The sequence goes on from JBNMOZ010000276.1 coordinate 5,991, forward strand.
ACATGGCCACCCGCCCCGGCGTCGAGGTCATCGTCTTCGAGAAGGACGAGATCTACGCCCGCAAGATGGGCGGCCTGATCGCCGTCAGCCAGGGCGGATCGGTCGATCCGCGCTTCATCCACATTCAGTACACGCCGCCCAGCGGCAGCACCGACAACGCCATCGCGCTCATCGGCAAGGGCATCACGTTCGACAGTGGTGGCCTGAGCCTCAAGCCGCCCAAGGCGCAGATCGAGATGTACATCGACATGGGCGGTGCCGGCGCGGTGCTCGGCGCGATGGACGCCATCACCCGTCTGCAGCCCGATCGCCCGGTGCACGGCATCGTGGCCGCCTGCGAGAACATGCCCGACGGCAACAGCTACCGTCCCAGCGACGTGCTGACCATGTACTCGGGCAAGACCGTCGAGGTCCTCAACACCGACGCCGAGGGTCGCCTGGTGCTGGCCGACGCGCTGCACTACGCCAACAGCCTCAAGCCCGCCGCGATGGTGGACCTTGCGACGCTGACCGGCGCCTGCATGGTCGGCCTGGGTCAGTACTACGCCGCGCTCTACAGCGACGACGAAGACTTCGCCGCCCAGCTTGTTGCGGCCGGCGAGACCGCCGATGAGCGGTTCTGGCGCATGCCGCTGGATCCCAAGCTTGCCGAGACGCTCAAGAGCAGCCGCGCCGACATCACCAACCTGGGCGGGCCCTACGGCGGCTCGATCACGGCCGCGCAGTTCTTGCAGCACTTTAAGGGCGAGACCACCTGGGGCCACCTCGACATCGCCGGCCCGGTGCTGGCCGCCAAGCATGACGGCCACATCCGCAAGGGCGCGACTGGCTTCGGGGTCTTGACCCTGGTGGCGCTCGTCGAGTCTGCGTGACGGCGCCGCGGGCGGCCGCTCGGTGGCTGCTCCCCCTGGTGCTCTGCCCCGCGCTCTCCCTGAGCGCGCCCTCGCTCAGCACATCCCTGCTGAGCGCGCTCTGCTTGGGTACGACGCTGAGCCTGCTGCCGGCGCCTGCGTTCGCGCAGCCCCAGCGCACCCTCCTCATCGAATCCATCACCGTCAGCGGCGTGCGCATCGGCCGACGCCTCGCCATGGTCACGCGCACGGGCCTTGAGCGGGGCGCGCTGCTCGATGAGGCCGAGATCGACGAAGCCCGCGCCCGCCTGATCGAGACCGGCCTGTTCACCCGCGTCACCCCACGCCTCGCCCGCGGCAGCGCGCCGGGGCGGGTCGGGGTGCACTTCGAATGCGTCGAGCGCAACACCACGAGCGTCGACGCGGTGCACCTGGGCCACGCCCGCCCGACCCCGCTTTGGGCCGGCGTCGACGTCTCGGACATCGACCCGTTTGGGCGCGGATTCTCCCTGGGCGGCGGGGTGGTCAGCAGCGGCGATCAGACGGCGGCGCGGATCTCTCTGGGTCGGCCGCGCGCCTTTGGACAGGGCGTCGGCCTGACGATACGCGCCCGCATCGCATCGGGTCGCGAGCCGTTCGTGGGCCCCAAGGGGCAACAGATCGCGGGCGACAAGGTCGACCAGATCTTCGTGCCCTATCGCCGCGCCGGGCTGGGCGGCACCCTGCGCATCGACCTCGACCCGCGCACTCAGCTGGCGACCGGCTTGCGGCTCGAGCTGGTCGAGGCCGAGGTGCCCCGCGGCGCCGAGCAGATCGACGCCGACCGATCGGTGCAGCCTTTCGACTTCGGCATCGGCGACGGCCGGGGCGTGATGCCCATCGCGGGCCTGGGGCTGTCGCATGACACCCGCGACGATCCGTCGGCCCCCCGCCGAGGTCGCCGCACCGGGTTCTCATTGCGCGGCGGGTACTTCGACAG
>JBNMOZ010000277.1:0-7790 GCA_051276005.1 Bradymonadia bacterium
CCGAGTACATCGCGGGCATCGAGGCGCTGCCGCTGGGCCCCAACGTGAGCTGCTTTTTGGGCCACTCCGACATGCGCACCGCCGTGATGGGCCTGGGCCGCGCCGTCGATCGCAACGTGCGCCCCAGCCCCGGTGAGATGGAGACGATGGAGGCCCTGCTCGAGGACGCCCTCGACGCGGGCTTTCTGGGCATGAGCACCATGACCAACCCCTGGGACAAGGTCGGAGGCGATCGGTATCGCTCGCGACGGCTGCCGTCGACCTACGCGACCTGGGGCGAGTATCGCCGCCTGCACAAGATCCTGCGTCGCCGCGACCGGGTGCTGCAGAGCGCGCCGAACATCACCACCAAGTTCAACGTCTTCTTGTTCATGGCGGCGAGCGCGAGCTGGTGGGTGCGCAAGCGGCTCAAGACCACGCTCATCACCGCCGCCGACGTGAAGGTCAATCGGTGGCTGTCGAGCGCGGTGTTGGGCGGCGCGTCGTTGCTCAACACTGTCTTCGGCGGCGACCTGCACTGGCAGTCGATCCCCATGCCCTTCGAGGTCTACGCCGACGGCATGGATCTGGTGGTCTTTGAGGAGTTTGGCGCCGGCGAGGCCGCGCTGCACATCGCCGACACCCTCAAGCGCAATAATCTCTTGGCCGATCCCGCGTACCGCAAGCGCTTCTTGAAGGATTATCGCAAGACGTTCTCACCGCGAGTCTGGCAGCGAGACTTCTACGACGCCGAGATCGTCTCTGCGCCCGATCCCGCCTTGGCCGGGCGGTCCTTCGGTCAGGTGGCGGACGCGCGCGGGCAGCACCCCGTCGACACGTTCCTCGACCTGGTCATCGAGCACGGTACGGCGCTGCGCTGGCGCACCACCATCGCCAACCACCGGCCCAAGCAGCTGGGCAAGATCGCCGCGCATAACAGCGTGCACGTGGGCTTCGCCGACTCTGGCGCGCATGTGCGCAACATGGCGTTCTACAACTTCCCGCTCGCCTTCCTGCGCATGGTCAAGGACGCCGAAGCCGCCGGCAAGCCTCTGATCTCATTAGGCAAAGCGGTGCACAAGCTGACCGGCGAGCAAGGCGGCTGGTACGGCATGGACGCGGGCTTCTTGCGCGTGGGCGACCGCGCCGACGTCGCCATCGTCGATCCGGCCGGGCTCGATGGCAGCGTGCTGGACTACCACGAGGCGCCGATGCCCTTCTTCGACGGGTTGCAGCGCATGGTTCGGCGCAATGACGCCGCGCTGACGCACACCCTCATCGGAGGGCGCGTCGTCTATCGGCATGGCACCTTCGCCGAAGGCTACGGCGAGACGGCCCGCACCGGCGTGTTCCTCAAAGTGGGCGAGATCATCGATCCGGCGCCCGGCACCGCCCATCGCGCCGTCTCGGCGGCCTGATCCGTCGCCGTCCCTGGCCGCCCAATACTTCGACCAGCGCTCAGTATTCGACCCCCCGACCAACGAGGCCTCACCGATGTCCGATCCCATTTGTGTGACCCGCGCCATTCGTGTCGCTCGCCAACTGCGCTGGGGCGACTTGGACGCCATTGGTCACGTCAACAATACGGTTTTCTTCCAGTTCTTCGAAGAGGCCCGCATTGCGCTGCTCGATCGCGTGGGTCTGCCAGCCATGCGCGTCCCAGGCAGCGATTCGGGCGGCACCGGGCCTATTTTGGCGGCCACCAGCTGTCAGTTTCGGCGCCCGCTCAACTACCCCGACACGGTGACATGCCACGCCAGCGTCACCCGCATCGGCACCACCAGCTTCACCGTGGAGTATGTGCTGCACAGCGCCGAGCAAGACGCCATCGCGGCGACGGGCGACTCGGTCGTGGTGCATTACGATTATGGCGCGGGCCACAAGGCGCCGCTGCCCGACGCGATCAAGAGCGCGCTGATGGCGATCCCGGGGTTGGGTTAGCCAGACGCTCGGACAGCCGGACGCGGGCTTAGCCCAGGTACGCGATCGCGTCGATCTCGACCAGCGCGTCCTTGGGCAGGCGCGAGACCTCGATACAGGCCCGCGCGGGCGGGGGCGTGGGCATGTACTTGGCGTACACCGCGTTCACAGCGGCGAACTGCTCCAGGTCGATCAGATAGATCGTGCAGCGCACCACATTGTCGAAGGTGGCGCCGCCCGCTTCGAGCACCGCGGCGAGGTTTTGCATGACCTTCTCGGCCTGCTCAGCCACCGTTGCGCCGACCATCGCGCCCGTCTTCGCGTCCAGGGCGACCTGGCCGCTCGTGTAGAGCACGCCTCCGGCGCGGATCGCCTGGCTGTAGGGGCCGATCGCCGCCGGGGCGGCGTCGGTGCTGATGACGGTCTTCATAGGAAGCTCACAGGGCAGGCGCGTCGAGCGACGCGGGTACAAGACGCGGTCAGTGCGACGGGCGAATGGTATCGGTCGAGGGCCCGCGCTCGCTGAGGCGGCCAACCTGGCGCTCGACCTTGGTCAGCGCTTCATCGGCGGCCTTGAAGATGTCGTCGGCGCTCGCCTGCGCGTTGAAGTCGTGGCGCGCATTGAAGTGCACCGAGCACGAATACTCGCTGCTCGACTCCTGGCTGAACTTGATACGCACGAAGAGCTTCTGGTGAAGCCTCGATTCGATCTTGCCTAAGCGGCGCTCGATGCGCTGCTTGAGGGCGTCGGACGGATGCAGATCTTTGCCCACGAACTCGATGTTCATGCATGACTCCCAAGTGGTGAAGCTCGCTGAAGGTCGTTCGCTCGGAATGTCTGGAAGGTGTCCGTCTGGACAGCATCGCTGCTGCCCATTGTGGTGCCGGCAGTATTGTCGCCCAAAAACAATTGTTTCAGTGGCGTTTCAATCACGTACTGCGGCCCTTCCTCATCGAGAGAACGTAAGGCCAGAGTACCCCTGCGACGCGCGAGCCCACAACCGCAATCGATGCGCATCTGTACCGAGCCGACGTGGCGAGGCGGTGAACGCGGTCTAAACGACCATGAGAGCGATGATGTAGACCGGCGCGATGAGGACCATCAGGGCGGCGGTATAGCCGACCAAATCCCGCGCCTTGAGCCCGGTGATCGCCAGCAGCGGCAAGGCCCAGAACGGCTGCAGCATGTTGGTCCACCCGTCGCCGTACGCGAAGGCCATCACCGCCTTGCCCAGGTCGACGCCCAGCGCATCGGCGGTCTGCATGACGATGCTGCCCTGCACGCCCCACTGCCCGCCGCCCGACGGCACGAACAGGTTCACGATGCCGGCCGACAAGAAGGTCAGCGGCCCAAAGGTGGTCTCATTGGCCAAGCCAGCGAACCCCTGGGCGATGAGCGCCATGAGCCCCGACGCCGCCATCAACGCCATGATGCCCGCGTAAAATGGGAACTGCAGGATGATGCCCGCGCAGCCGCTCGCCGCCTTGCCGATGGCGCGGGCGTACGCGATGGGCCGCTGATGCAGAATGAGGCCCAGGGCCAGGAACAGCAGGTTGATCGCGTTGACGTCGGCGCGGCCGAAGCCCTTCAACGACAGGTAGCGCACCAGATAGACGAGCAGCCCCGCGCCGATGCCCCAGGCCAGCAGTCGTGAGTTTTCCAGCGCACCCGCCGGGCCCGATCGCGGCTCGGGCTCGGGCTCCTCGGGCGGCACTTGGGCGGGGTCGAAGGGCACCATCTCGTCGACGGGTGGCGACATGCGCACCAAGATAAACGGCACCAGAATCAACAGGGCGACCGACACGATGAGGTTGAGGCCGCTGAAGACCGTCGCGTCGAGGCCGATGACGTCCATTTGCACGCCGGGCAGCAGCTCCGCGATGTCTTTGCCCTGCGTCACCTTGAACGGCGCCGTGCCCGACAAGCCGCCATGCCACACCATCAAGCCGGTGTAGCCCGCGGCCCCGATCAGCGGATAATGAACTGGGATCCCTCGCTCTCTCGCCGTCCGCGCCACCTCCCGCGCCACCAGCGCGCCCACGATCAGGCCCAGGCCCCAGTTGATCCACGCGGCGCCCATCGCGGTCAGCGCGGTCACGACGATGGCGCCCGTATTTGAGCGCGGTAGGCCGGCGAGGCGGGTGATGATCCAGCGCACAGCGGCGGCGCTGGCCAAGGCGTAGCCGGTCACCAAGATGAGGCACATCTGCATCGCGAAGGCGATCAGGCGCCAAATGCCGGTCTCTTTGGCCGTGACCGTCGAGCCGTCGAGGCGACCGCCCCAGGCGCCCAGCAGGGTCATCGGATCGGTGCCCGTGATGAGCCACGCCAGCCCGAAGGTCAGCACGGTCAGGGCCAGCGCGATGGCGAATGGATCGGGGACCCAGCGCGCCGCGATGCGCGAGAACAGCGCGCCGAGGGCCCGCAGCCAGCCCCGAGAAGACACTACGGCAAGACCGGTACGCCGGTGAGCGCGGCGCCCGACACGAGGCCGAGGTTCACCTGGAAGTAGATGAGCGTGACCACGCAAATGCCGTACAGCAGCACGATGGCCTGGACGCCGCGATCGGTCAGCACCACCTCGGTCGGCGAGCCGCCCTTGCCCTCGATGTGCACCAAAAACAGGTAGCGAAACACGCCGAAGAGCACGATGGGCACGGTGACCACCAGGCCGTCGGTGCCCAGCCGCGCGATGACGCGAGGATCGATGGTGTACAGCGCGTAGCTCATGACCGTCATGGCCGCGAGCGACGAGACCATCTTGTCGATGAACGGCACCGAGTACTTCGCCAAGATGCCGCGATGGCTCGCCGCATCTTCTCCCAGGCTGACCAGCTCATGGCGACGTTTGCAGACGGCCAGGAACAACGCGATGAAGAACGTGCAGATGAGCAGCCACGGGCTGATGCCGACCTCGATGGCGAACGCCCCCACCGAGACGCGCAGCAAGAAGCCCAGCGCGATGGTGAACACGTCGAGCAGCACCGCGTGCTTGAGCTTGAACGAGTACGACAAGTTCATCACGGCGTAGATCGAGATGGTCACGCCCGTCGGCGCGTTGAGCAAGAACGCCAGACCGATGCCGGCCGGCCCCAAGAACGCCGCCATGATCGCGGCCGTCTTTCGGCTGACCTGGTCTGCCGCGATGGGCCGCTTGCTCTTCTTGGGATGCAGCCGATCGCGCTCGTAGTCCGCGATGTCGTTGACCAGATAGATGCAGCTGGCCACGAGGCAGAACGCCGCGAACGCCAACAGGCTGCGCAGCGCGATGGCCGGGTCGGTCAGGTTGCGCGAGAAGATCAACGCCGCGAAGACGAAGGCGTTCTTGACCCATTGATGTGGGCGCATGGCGCGAAGATGATTCATGCGCCCGCAGTACCATGTGAGGCGACGAATTATCCAGCGGCAGGCACTTGGAGATGCACGTTTGAGGCGGCCCGCGTCGATTTGGCTTGCGAATGGGGACTTGGGGCGATAGAAACGCCGTCGATCTTCCATGGGCGATTAACTCAGTGGGAGAGTGCTTCCTTCACACGGAAGAAGTCGCTGGTTCAATCCCAGCATCGCCCACCAGAAACCCGCTGAGAAATCAGCGGGTTTTCTTTTTCGGACGCGGGCAGGTTCCACGTTCGGGCGCACGGCGCATGGCTGGCCTGCGTAGACCGTATCCCAGAAGTCGCACACCTCCATCTTGAGGCCAGAGCTGGCCTCGATCGTCAGATCCAATCCGAGGCGTGCGTCCCCCGCCGAGCGGCACGCGAGCGGCTATTCTGCATGGGTCTCGAAGGTGTATTGACCCTCAAGGCACGGCGGGAGCGCGGTTGTAGCGCGCTCTCGCCACCTACCTTCAGCCGGCGCGACGCCGGTGCCTCGCTCCTTTCGGGGGAGGATCTACATCGGAGATGGCGGCGCGACGAGATCATGGGGGCGATGGGGTTCGCGGGTGATCACATCAGGCTGGCTGCTTGGGATCGGGGCGGGAGGCATCGATCAGCTTGGGCGGTAACAATGAGGGGCACCAGCACCAGATAGGCCAGCAGCGGTTCCTCCTCTTCGGGCCGGGGGGCTCCGAGTCGGGCCGGCGGTGTCTGGGCACCCGGACCGCACTCTGGGCGATGCTAAGTGTCAATTGTGGGGTCTTGACCCCTCGTCCGATCTGGAACTTCATCGGGAACCTCATCCGGTCCTTGGATGGGCACTAGGACATCTTGCGCCCGATGAGCATCCCCAGCGGCGTGAGTGGCTTGAGTGGAGTCAGATCGAACTCGATGATCCCGGCGATGACGAGCGGCAGCTCTCCGAGGACGCGCTGCGCCTCTTCTTTGTCGGCGCTCTCCAACAGCAAGACGATGCCCATCTCTTCAGCCTTGAACCAGAAATTGCGAATGTGCCCGTCCAGGTAGGCCTCAAGCGTATGTTTGACTTCTTCACTGAGAAGTTGCGGACCCATTTTGCTGCGGTCCGCGTCTTCTCTCATCTTGCTGACTGCCAAAAGCTGCATCGGTTTTCCTTCTTTGCGGGTGAACCGGGCGGGGCGTTGGGCCCAGCCGCAGCTTTAAGCTGTCAGGTTTAAAGTCAACAGTATGAAGTTGACAAACTAGTCGTTGACGTGGTGCTGGAGGTTCCCCATACATTTCGAACATGCGCAGCTACCGACTTCTCTGTCCCATCGCCCGAGCCCTCGACAAGGTCGGCGATCGCTGGACGCTGCTGATCCTGCGCGACCTCCATGCTGGGCCCGCCAGGTTCAGCGTGCTCCAGCAGGGGCTGACCGGCCTCGCCTCGAACCTGCTCGTGTCACGGCTTCGAAAGCTCCAAGACGACGGCCTGATCCGTCGAAGCCGAGGTGCCCATGGCGCCCAACTGTACGAGTTGACCCCCGAGGGCGAGGCCACGGCGCCCCTGCTGTTCGAGCTCGCCACGTACGGCGGTCGGTTCTCCCCGCCCGAAGACATCCGACGACCGGGCAACCTGCGCCTGATCGTCGTCACTCTCAAGGAAGCCTTGCGCCGCGTGGTCGACCACGACACCCACGTGCACGCTGAGTTGGTGTTGGACGCGGAGTCGTTCGCCATTCGCATACAAGACGGTGAGGTTCACGTGCGCTACGGGTCCGACGCCGAGGCCCCCGTTTCGATCATGACCGGCTACGAGCCGCTGATAGCGGTCTGCGATGGCGACATGCCAAGCGCGGAATTTGCCGCGAATCACCTCGAGGTGATTCGCGGATCCATGGCGCAGGCCGGCGCCTTGCTGGCCTTGATTGGTCGGGCATTTGGGCGCGCCCCCGAGTAGGAGGATGGGGGGTCAAGACCCTACATTTTACACTTGTGAGGCAGAAGTCACGCATCGGGTGGCTCCTCCAGCGCTCGCCAAGCCGCCTGCCACGTGCAGATTGGCTCGCCGAGTTGCCCTTGACGCAACCGGGACAGCACCCGACCCACGTGGCCGCTGGTCATGCCGAGCGGCTCGAAGTTGTCGCCACCTCAGCTACCAGGCCAATACGGTCACCAAGCGCAGCCCCCGGTTCCAGCAACCACACGATAGGTAATGTCGGCTGCGCCCCCACGACTCCTGGAGCGGGCGTAGAAACCAGCGAAATCCACAAGAACAGACAGCTTCTTCCTCTCCGCGCAATGAACTCGACCCCTCTTTTGTGGCAGGGGGGTGCGCACGCTTGGGCATATCCCCGGTGCCACACCATCGGTTGGCCAATGTTGCACCAGCCCCCGAACAGTTGTCGGTCCAGGGACCACCAGATAGTATCTTTGCCCTCACTGTTGGAGACTGCGTCTTGGCTCAAATCGGTAGAAACGCACCCTGTCCCTGTGGAAGCGGGCAAAAGTACAAACGCTGCTGCCTCGGTAAGGGCCAGAGCCGCAGTTCGACC
>JBNMOZ010000278.1:0-7777 GCA_051276005.1 Bradymonadia bacterium
TTCGGTGGCAGCGCCCGCTTCGGTGGCAGCGCCCGCTTCGGTGGCAGCGCCCGCTTCGGTGGCAGCGCCCGCTTCGGTGGCAGCGCCCGCTTCGGTGGCTGATGTGCCGCCGGTGGCCGCGCCGGCGTCCGTCGCCGATGACGGCGCTGGCGACGACACGATGAGCTTCGATGACGTGGTCGAGATCCCCGAACCCAAGGTCTTGCCGCCGATGCCGGCGGAGACTGCCGACTACCTCTCGGAGCAAGCGGCCTTTGGTGCCGAAGTCGTGACCGATCCCGAGAAGTTTCGCGCTGAACAGCGGGCCGAGGCTCTGAGGCGTAAGCGGTCAAGCCTGCCGCTGTATCAGCAGTCGCCCAAGATGGCCTATGGCGCCGAGGCGACCGCCGGTCTGTTCAGCGCGGGCCTCGTCGGCCTGCTCGGCGGCACTGTGGGCAACGCGTTCAACGCGGGCGAACGCAGCCAGCCGCTCGGCGGCGCGGGCGGCGGGCGCCTCTACGGCCTCATGGTGGGCGGCTTCATCGGGTCGGCGGTCGGCGTCTGGGGCGCGGCCAACCTGTTCGACAAAGACACCGCGCCGGGCTGGTCGTTCCTCGGCAGCGGCCTGGGCACCTTGGTGGGCGGCGGGGCCGCAGCGGGCATCCTGGTCGGCATGGACGATCGCAACACGGCGGGCACCTTGGCCGTCGGCACGCTCTTTTTGAGCCAGATCATCGGCGCGATGCTCTTCGCCGAGATCGGCATCGATGATGAGCCGCCTGCGCCGACCGTTGATCCTTCAACGCCCTGAGACGTGCAAGCCCGCACGCACCGACTCTCTACGCGCCTCGCCCCGGACCCCTCGCAGCGTCAAGCCTCGCAGCCCTACTGGTCACCGCGACCCTCTGCGGCGCGCGCTTGGTCTGCCTGAATGCGCGGGTGATCGACGCGGGGCGATTGGATCATCTGCCGGTGGTCGCCGAGCTCGTGGTGGGAGACTGAGTGCGTGGTGGGAGGCTGACCCAGGTGCGCCAAGCACGCCCGGGTGACCGCCTTGATCGCTCAAGGCGCGCCGGCTCAGGGCGTGATGCTCAGCGCCTCGATGAACGCGAAGCCGCGCCCGTTGTTGCCTTCGCGCTCCGACGGCGGCACCAGCTCAGCATCCGCGGGCGCATCGATCCAGATGTTGGCCGTATCGATGACATGCGCAACGGTCGGCGGCGCAGTGATCTCGCCGCCATCCAGGTCGCTCTCCAAGATCAGGAAGTCGGCCAGCCGCTCGCTGCCGTCGCCCGCTGGAATCTCGAGGGTGTCGTTGTTGGCTTGGTACCAGTAGCCCGAGTAGTGGTCCGCGTTGTTGGGGCCAGCATAGGCCTGCTGCACGGTCATCAGCCCGTCGTCGCCGGGCAGGATCGCCTTGACGCGATGCTCCATGATTTTCTCGGTGCCCTTGCCGGAGTAGTAGAACGACGCCCACTCATAGCTGCCGTCGGCCGGGCTCAGGCTCATCAGGAAGCCCTCGCCGAACTGGGTGTCGAACGGCTGCAGCGCGATGCGGCCGCCAACCATCACGTGGCCGTCGATGACCCGCACGATGTGGGTGTTGTTGTTGTCGTTGCCGTTGGTCTCGTCCCATTGCTTGGACCACACCATCGCGCCGTCGGCGGGGTTGAAGCGCGCGACCGCGAACTTGGTGGCCGCGCCACGCACGTCGATGGCGCCGTAGATGGCGTCGGCGGTGACGGCCAGCGAGTTGAGGTGGCTGCCGAGCCCCACGTTGATCGCGCGGATCCATGCGACGTCGGGGGCGTCGGTGTCGACGGCGTCAATACGCGCGAGGAAGCCACGGCCATTGCTCAGGCCCGAGACGAAGGCGCTGTTGCCCTGGGTCTTGACGACGTAGCCGCGGTCGACCGAGCCGGGGACGTTGTTGAGGCCAATGCTCCACAGCAACGTGCCGTCAGCCTTGGACAGCGCCGAGACCTGGGCGCCGTAGTTGGCCGCCGGGCCGGTGACGAGCACTCGGTCGGCCAGGCCCGCGTCGACGCCGTAGGCTTCGAACGCCTCGGCAGCGATGGGCGGATCAGCCACGTTGCCATTGGTGAGCCCGCGCGACCAGACGATTTGGCCATCGGTGTCGACGCGTGTCACGAGGCCCTGAAATAGGCTGTTGAACCTGTTCTGTGAGCGACGGCCGGCCAGGTAGATGGCACCTTCGTCGCCCCATGCGATGCTGTCGGCGCCGCCACCGGTCTCGGCGTTCTGGCCCGGATCGGGCTGCAACTGCTCGAAGTCCTCGCTCCACTCCTTGGCCCAGTCGAGCTCGCCCTGCGGGTTCATGCGCGCCAGAACGATGTTCTCGCTGAAGCGATCGCTCCATTCATTGACGTTCTGCGCGAAGTAGACGTTGCCCGCCGGGTCGCGGACGGCGCCGCCGATGAGGCTCGTCACGGGCCGTCGGCTGTACAGGCGCTGCAGCGTCGAGTCGACCACTGGGCTGAGCGTCGCGTTGTCGCGACCGCGCGCGGCGATCGTCAAAGAGTAGGTGAACTCGCCGTACTCAATCGTCAGCAACGCGGTGCGTGGGCCTGACTCGATGGGCATGAAGTACGTGCCGATGTCGACGCGGCCGTTGGGAGGCACGATCAAGCCATCGAACGCCGTCGGTTCGCGGCTCGTCGACCCGGGTCGATTCAAGTTCCACTCGATCGCCCGCGACGGCTCCATGGCCTCGAGCGTGACCGTCGTCAGCTCGATGGGCGTGTCGGTGGGGTTGGTGAGGGTCAGGTCCTGTACCGCGAAGCTAAACGGCGGGATGCCGTCGCTGGTCAGGGGGGTGTAGGTGCTGCCCGAGGGCTGCTCGATGGCGCCGGTCGCCAAGACAGTCAGCGGTCCGATCATGGGCGGCATACCGCCGCCCATGCCGCCCATGCCGCCCGCGCCGCCGTCGCCCCCTGCGCCGCCGCCCACGCCGCCCGCGCCGCCGTCGCCCCCTGCGCCGCCGCCCACGCCGCCCGCGCCGCCGTCGCCGCCGTCGCCACCTGCGCCGCCGCCCACGCCGCCCGCGCCGCCGTCGCCGCCGTCGCCACCTGCGCCGCCGCCCACGCCGCCTGCGCCGCCGTCGCCACCTTGGCCGGCCCCGCCGTCGGCGCAAACGCCCGCATCATCGCAGTCCCTGCCGCTTGTGTTACAGCCGACGCAGAACGCGGCCACCAGGAACGTGGTGCTCCAAAGCTTCATCGTATCTCCCCTTTTTGTCACGGCATTTAGGCCGCGGCGGAACACTACAACGATAATGTGAATTTATTTTTGTTCTGTCGGTGGGAACCTGAGGCACTCAGAGTGTTCGCAGCTCGAAGCCACTGCTGGGAAAGCGGTTTTCATTCATTAGTGTATCAATAATTATTTTTCTGATGTGGGTGGAGATGGCTCAGGCAGTCAGGCTGGTCGCAGCTCGAACTCTGCGCCGTCCAGGATCTTTCCATTCACCCGCACCTCTACGCGATGCACACCCGCGTAGTGTTTGCGGGTGGAGATGTGTCTGAAGTCTATCCCCCGGTCATAGGTCACTTGCTGGCCGTCACTGATCGCCCGATCGGCGATGCGAAACACCTTGGGCCTGCGGGTGCCGTTCGCCTTGACGTAATGCACCACGTAGTCGACCAGCAGGATCTGCTGGGCGCCGCTGACAAGCCCGAAGGAGAACGGCAGCTTGCCGGTGAAGTCGACCGCCTCGGCCGCCTTGAAGTCGACGATTTCGACGGCGGGCGGATCGGGATACCCAAACAAGCTCAGAGCCTTGGGATCGGCCGCCTTGAGTCGTGATCGCAGCGCGTGGCGCACGATCCAGGGCGGGTTGCCGGTGTTGTGTTGGGCTTCGCCCAGCCATCGTCGACCGATGTCGAGCACCCGATCGGGGTGGTCCTTGCTGACGTCGTTGAGGTGATTGGCCACCGATCGCTGCACGTAGCGCTCGGGATCGCGCTTGAGCCGCTCAAGGATCGCCAGCCCGCGCTCGGGCGCTTCGATGACGCCGGGAATGCGCTTGCCCCAGGGCAGCCGGGGGCGGGTGCCTTCGCTCGTCAGGCGGCGCACATGCGGCGAAGCATCGGTGGTCCAGTCCTCAAGCCGGGCCCAGGTCGCCTTGGGGTGGTGCGTTAAGAACGGCCGAATGTCGAACTCTGCCGTCATGCGCTGGGTCATGGCGTGCAGCGCCGTCATCGACGCCTCAAAATGACCGAGCCCGAAGTCGGCGACGAACCGCGTCACCGCCATGAGCGGAAACCCGCTGATGCCGGTCTCGCTCTCCCTCTCAAATGTGCCCTCTTGCGCCCGCTCGCCGAGCGCATCGACGAGCACGGCGACGGCCTCCTCGAAGGCGCCGGGCAGATGCGGCCTTAGGCTCTGCGAGACGTGTGAGACGCGCGCCATCAGCTCAAGTTCCGACAGGCCGGCGGTGGCGTCGGCCACAAACTCAGCCCTGCCAAACGCGGGCCACACGCGCACCAAATGCGCGGCCATGCGCTCTACCGCGTCGGCGTTGAGCTTCTCTTTGAACGGTTCAGCCATGCGCAACAGACTCCAGGTCGGGCGCGCACCATACCGAGGATCAGCGCCAGCGCCGAGTCAGCTGGCGCCAGCGCTTCCACGTCGACCCCCGTGCCCTGCAGCTCGCCATCCACCAGCTGCACGCGCTCGGCGGCGTCGGCCATCGGCAGCCCGATCGCGCAGACACTCACCACATCAGCCGCCGTGGGTCGCCCTGGGCCGCCTTGGGCCGGTCGCCCTGGCCTGGCTCTCGTGGACCGGCCCTTCTGGCCCGACTCCCTGGGCTACCCAACCACCTTCATCAGCGGCGCCGGCGGCAAGTCGGTGCCACAAGACCAGCACACCTCGAAGCTCGGTGGGTTCTCCTCGGCGCAGGTCGGGCAGGGCCGATCGACCCCCACCACCTCACGCGACGCCTTGAGCAGCGCCTCTGCCTCGGCGACATGCTCGGCGGGCACGGTGACCTCGATGCGGGCGTCGTCGATCGGTATTTCGCCGATCAAGCCCGTGCGCATTTGATTCTTCACCCGCGCCGGCACGCCCTCCCGCGTCAACATGCTGGCGACCAGGTGCGCCTCGGGCAGCCAGATCGACGAGAACACCACGATATCGGTCATTGCGCGCTCCTGAGTCGAGACACCTTAGCGTCTTGGCGGGCTGCGGCGCATGCGCAGATCTTCGGCACTGGGCGCACCCGTGGGCGTCGACGACCGACCCGCGCTCGACCCTAAATGCAGCCTGAGCGTCATCGCGCGCTTGCAGGTGTTGGCCACGAGCGCGGAGTACACGTCGGGGGGACGAGGTGTCCAACCTGATCCTGGCACCGGCCGTGTTGGCCGGCGTGACCTGGCGCTGACGCCCTGCGGCCTGATACGTCGCCATTGGCCATGAGGGCTGCAGGCGCCCGGACGCATCGGTTAAGGTGCGGCGCCCCGACTGCATATGGGGTGGAGAACGGATGCGGCGTGCGCTCCTCATCACCAGCCTGTTGCTCGCGAGCGCCAGCTGCGATCCCCTCGACGCTGGCGAGGTGCGGGCCGTCGACTTCGACCGCGTACCGGTGTTCGACTCGGGCCTGGATGCGGGGACCGATGCCGACCTGACCAACGCCGATCGACCCGATCGCGGCGCGGCAGATCAAGGCCGACCGACCGCCGATCGCGGCGCGCCTTTAGATCTCGGCTTCATGCCAGATCAAGATGTGGATCAAGCGATTGGCGGCGCGGGCGGGATGGACGCGCGGGTGCCGCCAGACGCAGACGTCGATCCGCCGCCCCTCAACGATGGGCCGGCCCGCTACCTCTCCGGATCCTTCCACTCTCCGCTCACGCCAAGCGTCCGCGACGGCTTGCGCGCCATCGCAGCGCTTGGCCCCGGCCTCGCGGACGATGTCTTCGCCAAGATCGGTGACTCGCTGACCGTCAGCGCGGCCTTCATGCACTGCTTCGGCCGGGCCGACGACGCCATCCGCCTCGACGGCCGCGACCAGCTCTGGGACACGATCACCCACTTCCGCGGCGGTCGCGCCGGCAACACCAACCCGTTTCGCCGCGAGAGCGTCGCCGCCACGGTGGGGTGGAGCGCGAGCAGCGCCTATACCGGCAACCCGTCGCCTATCGACACCGAGCTGCGTGCGCTCGATCCGCGCTTCGCGGTGGTCATGTTCGGCTCCAACGACATCCAGCGCCGCAACATCGACAGCTACGCCGAGCAGATGTTCGACATCGCCGACCAGCTGATCGGCGAAGGCGTGATCCCGATCTTCTCGTCAGTGCCGCCGCGGGGCGACGACCGCGACGCCGACTTTCAAGTGCCGCCCTATAACGCGGTGGTGCGCGGCATCGCCCAGGGTCTTCAGGTGCCGTTCGTCGATCTGGAGTTGGCGCTGAGGCCCATCGACGACTTCGGCCTCGCAGGCGACAACCTGCACGGCAGCACCTATCGCCAGGACGGCACGCTGCTGCCGTGTGCGTTCACCGCGCCGGCGCTGCAGGACGGCTATAACTGGCGCAACCTGCTGACCATTGAGGCGTTGCATCGCATGGTCGACGTGGTGCTCGGCGACGCCGCGCCGCCCGACGCGGTGGCCCCGGCGCTCGAAGGGCAGGGCACGGTCGAGTCGCCGTATGTCGTCGACACCTTCCCCTTCACCCACCTGGGCGACACGAGCGTGGTGGCCCAGCGGGCGTTCGACAGCTATCCGGGCTGCGACGCGCCCCAGAACCAGGGCGGCCCCGAGGTGCTCTACCGCCTCGACATCGAGGAGCCGGTGACGTTGCGGGCCTATGTCTTCGATCGCGGCGGGGTCGACATCGACCTGCATATGCTCGGCGCGCTCGATCCAGACAGCTGCCTGGAGCGGCACGACTCGTCCTTCGCAGCGAGCCTCGATCCGGGCACTTGGTACTTCTCGCTCGACACCTTCATCGGGCGCGACGCGGTCGAGGACGCGGGCGAGTACCTCTTCGTCATCGTGGCGGATCCATGACGCGTTTCAGCATGGTGGCGCTGCTTGCCTGCGCAGGCTGTGCGCCGGAGTTGCTGTCGCAGGATGGCGGTACGGCCACCGTCGACATGCGGATCGAAGACCGCATCGACCACGGCGGCGCCGCACTCGATGGGGCGGTTGAAGACGGCGGACCCGCGCCCGACGCTGGGCGGACCCAAGACGGCGGGCCCGCGCCCGACGCGGCGGTTGACCCCGAACCCGCCCCGAACCCCGAACCCGCCCCGAGCCCTGAACCCGCACCGAGCCCTGAGCCAGAACCACACCTCGAGGGGCCCGCCCGCTATCCGGCGGATCGGCGCGTCTCTCCGCTCACCCCCTCCGCCGTCGAGACCCTCCGGGCGGTGATCCAGCGAGCCGATCGCGACGACCACGTCTTCTCCAAAGTGGGTGCATCAGCGACCGTCAGCGCCAGCTATCTACACTGCCTCGCCGGCGACGCTATCGACTTGGACGGCCGCCCGCTGCAGCCCGCGATCGACTGGTTCCTCGACGGCGAGGTTGGCGGCGTCACGCCCTTCGAGCGGCAGAGCGAGACGACGGTCGTGGGCTGGCACGCTGGGCGCGCGCTGGCGGGCGATCCGTCGCCGCTGCAACGCGAGATCAACGCCGCAAATCCGCGCTTCGCGACGATCCAATACGGCACCAACGACGTGGGCATCGTCGCCCTCGATACGTACGGTGACAACCTGCTGACCGTCGTGGATACGCTGCTCGACCAGGGCGTGATCCCGGTGTTGTCGA
>JBNMOZ010000279.1:0-7755 GCA_051276005.1 Bradymonadia bacterium
CCGGCAGATCGGGGAAGCGCAGCGCGACGACGCCCTTGCCCGCAGGCGCGCGGGCCGTTCGCGTGACGCGGGCGCGGTCGCTGTAGACCGTCACCGCGGTGATCGGCGCATCGACGGTGACCGCGGTCTGGGCCAAGTCGGGGCCAGCGACCACGGCCGGCACGCCGAGCGCCACCGCGATCAAGAGGGGACCGGTGAGCATGGAGTCTCCGTTTGGGGTGAGTGTGGCAAAGCCACACGACTGACGAGCCGGACGGATCTATTCCTGCCGCACGCGTGGCCAGAAGCCAAGGCGCAGGACCCCCAGCGCGCGGTGGCAGGCGTGGCGCCAAGCGTGGCCAAACGCAGTCGCAAATTACGACGGAGCGAGTCAGACCCGAGGACCGCGGCTTTGAAGCAAAAAGAGAGCCCCGGACCGCAGGGGCTGAAGTCCAACTGCAGTTGGACCGCCAGAGAGACGAGCGAGCGAAGCGAGGAGGAACGTCGGCGCTCGCGAAGCGAGTCAGACCCGAGGACCGCGGCTTTGAAGCAAAACCGGCTAGAAGTTGATGTTGTCTTTGTAGCGCGGATCGATGACCTGGGAGACCGGCCAGTTGGAGCGCCCCTCGTAGATCCGGCGGTACAGCATCAGGTGCTTGAGCACCTTCTTCGTATACGCGCGCGCCTCGTTGTAGGGGATCTCTTCGATGAACTCGTCCATCGGCAGGCTGCCTTTGGCGTCGAGCCATGACGCGACCCGGTGGGGCCCGGCGTTGTAGCCGGCGATGGCGAAAGGCAGCTGCCCGTCGAACTTCTTGAGCAGCTGATGCACGTACCAGGCGCCCATCTCGATGACGACCTCGGGCTCGAAGAGCAGCGCGGTGCCGAAGTTGCGCCACGCCATGCGATCGGCGATGAGCGCGCCGGTGTGCGGCATGACCTGCATGAGCCCGCGGGCGCCAACACGGCTCAGCGCCCAGGGGTTGTACGCCGACTCGACCGTCATGAAGGCCCAGAGCAGCAGGGGCTCGAGCCCGTACTTGGCGGCCTTGGCCTCGATGAGCGCGCGATAGGCGCGGCCGTAGCGCATGCGCCAGCGCGGGTTCTTGTCGGCGTCTTCGGGCGGATCGACGACCTTGTCGGCCTCGTTGTACGACATGCGCCGCACGTAGTACCAGTCGCCGAGCGCCACGAAAGACCGCCGCAGCTGCGCGCGGAAACCCCGGTCGCGGCTGGCCGAACGCAGGGCCTCGACCTGGGCGCGGCTGCGCTTGATCGCGTCATCGCGGGGGTCGATGAGCCGGGCCCACTCGGCGCGCGCCTCGTCTTTGCGGTTGTCGACGTAAGGCTTGAACAAGAAGCGCCAGCCGCCCGGTCGACCCGCGCGGTAATACGACACCTGCTCGTCGCGGATCGCTCGCAAGCGCCACTTGGCCTGACGCACCTCACCGATGGCGGCCAGCTCATACGCTTCGCGCAGCCCGGGCACGTCCGGATGCCTTTGGGTCAGCAGGCCCAGCGGCGTCACCGCGTCGTCGGACGGACCGGCCGAATCGCAGGCGTCGGCCTGACAGGAGTCATCGACGATCGGGGGCAGCGTGCGTCCCATCTCGGAGAGACGAGCGCGCGCCTGATAGGCGTAGTAGCTGTTCGGCGTCTGCGTCGCGATGCGGGTGTATAGCGCTTGCGCGGCGTCGAACTCGCCGAGCTGGCCATGGGATCGGGCCGCCCAGTACGCGTAGCGGGCGCGATTGTACTTGCTGCCCCGACGCAGCCGCAGGAAGGCGTCGCGGGCCTGTTGATAGCGGCCCAGCCGATAGTTGAGCCATGCGAGATACCAGCGCGTGTTGCCCAGCCTCTTCTTGGCCAGCGCCAAAAATTGCGCCGCAGCTTCGCGGTAGCCGCCGCCGTGAAAGTACAGCTCGCCCACCTTCATACGGGCTTCGGCGTCGAGCGCCTCGGGGTTGGGCTTTGACGCAATATATGACGCGGCGGCCTCCTTGAGGCGGCCCATGCGGCTGAGCGCCCGGCTCATCCAGTACCGTGCGCGGCGATGCCAGGCCGGTGCCCGCTTGGTGTCGTTGGCGAGCTGCTCGAAGGTGGCCAGCGATTCACCGTGCCGCTCCATTTGAAGCAGGGTGCGACCAATCTGAATCCGCGCGTTGCGGCGTACGCTCTTGCTCGCCTTGGGGTTGCTCAGCAGCCCTTGGAACATCATCAGGGCCTGATCGAAGTACTTGCGCTTACGCAGGCTGGTGCCCGTCGTGTACAGCGTGCGCGCCGAGCGCTTGGGCGGCGACGCGCCGGCGTCCTCAAGCTCGGTCAGCGTGCGGCGGGCGATCTGGGTGAGCGGATCGTTGGGATAGAGCGCGACGAGCTGGCGCAACCGCGCGGCGGCTTGGCTGGTACGATCGCGCAGGCGCTCTGCGTCGGCGCGGGCATAGCCGAGGGCCACTTGATGAGTGAACTCTGGATACATGTCGTCGGCCTTGGCCCACTGCGTCCCGGCTTGGCGAAGTCGACCGCGGCCGCGCTCACAATCGCCCAGACGAAAGCGGGCGCGGTGGCGCCAGACCGACCGCGGATGACGCTTGATCAGCCGCGCGTATGCGGCCTGCGCGTCTGCATATCGGCCTTGGTGAAAGCGCGCCTCGGCACCATAGAAGAGCGCAAAATCGTTGATGGCTGAGGGGCTTGGGCCCACCTTCAGAAGATCGTCCCCGGCGCTGCCCCAGTCGCTCTGGGCGTAGCGCGCCATGCCCCGGATGATCCGGGCGAGCGCGCGATCTCGGGACGACTCCACCGTGCCCAATGCGGCGCTCGCCCGATCGGCGCGCTCGCCGGGGCGCCCGACGCGGGCCGTGCCGATCACCACGGCCGCGATGGGCGCCGTCATCGTCTTCTCGGCGCCCACCGGTCCCGCGTTCGCCAGCCCGATGAAGGCGACGCTCATGGGGACCCAGACGAAGAGAAGCAGCCGAAGCACTTGGTGACCTTGATTGAAGTTTTGGATTGACCTTGAGTATCGTCGATCCGGCGAGATGATGCGACAAAATCCATGAGAAAAGACCTCGGACTTGACGGCGAAATAGTCAATGTTTCGGGCAGTTGCGACGCTGTGCGGCAGTTATGGTGTGCATTCGAACCTGCAAGGAGTCCATCATCGTCGGCCTACTGATCTTGTTGTTCATCGTTGGTCTGGCCAGCGCACACCTGTTGGGCCGCCGAATCGCCGCCCGAATGACGGTGCGCCCCGGCCATATTCGTCGCCTCATGCCCACCCTGCCGCTGCGGCATGACGAGACCCGACCGGGGTGGGCGAGGCGGCTGCGCACCGCCGAGAAGGCCGTGCTCAAGGCGCTGGTCGAGAACCCGAAGGGCGTCGAGGCCGCACCGCTCGCGGCCCGCATCGGCGAAGACCGAGACGTGGTCCTCGGGGTGCTCGAACATCTGCGGCAAGAGGTGCCGTGTCATCTGCGCGTGACCCGCCGCGGGCGCCTGCTGCACGACTTCGACCCGACGCAGTTGGCCGAGCTCAGTCGCAAACGCAACGCCCGCCGCCCGTTCATTATCGGCATCTACATCATGGGGCTGCTGGCCAACCTGGGCGCGGCCTGGCCGGTCATCCTGATCCTGTTCATCGCGATCTCGACGCTGCAGCAGGTGGCCGGCGGGCAGGGTGACTTCATCCATGTCGGCCTGGTGGGCGTCGGCATGCTGTTCTCGCTGGTGGTGGCGACGCTGGCCTTCGGCGGGGTGATGCACCTGATGCTGACGCCGACCATCTCGGGGCCCCGGTTGGGCCAGGCGGTGCTCGAAGAGGCGCCCGAGGCGTGGGTGGAGAACAAGAAGGTCTGGTGGATGTTCTGGATGAGTGACGCGTCGAGCACCCCGTCGGCGGGGTGGACGGGGTCGTCGTCGTCGTCGCTCAGCTCTAGCTCCAGCTCCAGCTCCAGCTCCAGCTCTAGCTCCAGCTCTAGCTCTAGCTCCGACAACGACAGCGGCGGCGCGGCGCAGCTGATCCTCATCGTGATCCTGGTGGCGATCATCCTCGCCTGCTTGTTCACGCTCTTCGTTTGGCTGCGCGGCATCTGGCGGGCGGTCAGCCAGCGGCGGCTCGATCTGGAATGGCTCACCCCGACCACCTGGGTGCGGCAGCGCGAAGACGTCGACCTGTTCGAGCGCTACATGCCAACCAACGACGTGGTGGGGCGCACGTGGCGATCGATGCGCCGCTATTTGACGCGCCGTCGGCCGCAGGATGCCGACCTGGGGCCGCGCGTTCTCGTCTATGCGAAGCGGCGCGGCGGGGCGATCTCGGGGTTCGAGATCGCCATGCTCGAGGGGCTGTCGCCGTCTGAGGCCGTCGAGCTGGGCGCGCGGCTCTGCGCCGAGTTGGGCGGCGAGATCCGCGCGGTGAATGGCGAGGTGATCTTCGACTTCCCCAGTCAGGTCTTCGTTGGCGTGCGCGCGCTGGAGGCCGATCCCGATCTATGGGCGGAGTACTTCACGTTCAACCAGGATGGCCCGGCGCTGCACCGCAAGTCCGACCAGGACATCAACAAGATCCCCGTCAACCTCGTTGGCCTGAGGGTGCACCACCTCAGCGCGCTCAGCCGGCTGGCAGCCGGGTCGTGGATGATGGCGATCAGTGGTTGGATACTGTGCGTGATCCAGGTGCCGGTCGAGTGGAACCTGTACTTGATGAACGTACCGCTGCGCATGGATCCGTTCCACGCGAGCTGGGGGCTGGCGATCGGGTTGGCGTTGAGCGTCTTCGCGATGGCGACCACGGCGCTGGCCGCGGTGGCGCGGTATTCGGCGCGAACCGAAGCGATCCTGGGCACGCGGCGTGATGCGCGTCGCGCCGCGTATCAAGAGCTGGTCGAGCGCTGCAAGATGAGCGACTCGTCCACGATCGATCTGGGACATCAGGCCGACCGCGTCGCGCAGGAGCTGTCGTTTGCGTGGCGCACTGTCGACTCGGATCTGTTCAACAAAGAGATGATCGGCGTGGCCGCCGACCTGGACCTCGAGCCGTCCGGACGCCCAGGCCGCTGGCATATCGATGCCTTGCGGGCGCGGTTGACGGCGGTCGAATCCATTGATGTGTCGACGTTGGTGCCCGTCGAAGGCCATGGCGACGATCCGGTGGTCTACGACACCCGGACCGAGATCGATCGCATCGACGACCTGATCTGAGCCAGCTGGAGGCGCGCTACCGCGCGATCGCGGTGCGCTGCGTCTCGCGCACCACGCAGACCTTGATCTGGCCCGGATAGACGCACTCCTCTTCGATGCGCACGGCCACGGCGTTCGACAGCCGCACCGCCTCGAGATCGTCGACCTGCTTGGGATCGACCACGATGCGCAGCTCGCGGCCGCCTTGGATGACGTACGACTTCTTGACCGACTTGAAGTCGTTGCTGATGCGCTCGAGGTCTTCGACGCGCTGCTTGTAGGTCTCGATCGTCTCGCGGCGTGCGCCCGGTCGGGCGCCCGACAGCGCGTCGGCGGCGGCGACCAGATGGGCCAGCGGGCTCGACGGCTTCTCGTCATTATGATGCGCAGCGATCGGGTGCACGATCTCGGGGATCTCGCCGCGATCGGTCGCAAACGCGGCGCCGCTGACGGCGTGGCTGCCGACGGCCTCCGTCTCGGCCCAGAGCACCTTGCCGATGTCGTGCAGCAGCCCGGCCCGGCGCGCGGCCACGACGTCCAACCCGAGCTCTTCGGCCATCATCGCGCACAGCTGGGCGCTCTCGATGGCGTGCTGCCACTGGTTTTGGGTGTAGCTCGTGCGGTAGAGCAGCTTGCCCACCAGGTGCAGGATTTCGGGGTGTACCCGCTTGAGCTTGAGCACGCGAGCGGCTCGGTTGCCGGCGTCGCGCACGATCTTGTCGAGATCGCTGATGGCCTTGCGGGCCGCCTTGCGCCCGATGGCCTCGCTGATGTTGCCGCCGCGAATCATGCGATCGTAGGCCAGACGACCAATCTCGCGAATGTAGGGATCCGGCGCCTGCAGGTGCAGCTGGTCGTCGCCGCTGAGGTTGAACTCGACCTCACACTCTTCGGCCATCGCGCGCAGCACGGCGCGGTCATCGCCCAGAAGCTGCTCGCGCAGCTTGGCTGATCGCGGCAAGTCGACCACGCCGACCAGGCGATTGGTCGGCAGGGGCGCGCCATAGCGCTGGCAGACCAGATCCATCATCTCGCGCGCCATGCGCTCGCGGTCTTCGGTGACCTGCTCTTCGAGATGCTTCGCGGCGCGCTGGGCGGCGACCGCGGCGGCTGCGGTCATTTCGCCAGCGAGCTCTTCGATGACCTCTTCTCGGGTCTGGCCCGATGCGGCCGCGACGGCGTCTTTGACCTCGTGCTTGGCGTGCGCGAGGCGCTTGCGCAGGTCTCGGATATTGCCTTGCAGCTGCTTGAAGGCGTCAAACCGCCCGTCGATCTCTTCGGCGCGCCGGGTGAGTCGCTCGTCGCGATCCGCCAGGGTGACATCGCGCAGCTCAAGCCGCTGGGCGTCCTCGGCGAACGTCTTCTCGGCGGCGGCCAGCTCGGTGGCTAACGCGTCACGCTGCATCTCGGCTTCGGCGCGGGCGTCTTCGACGGTGCGCACGCTGAGCGTATGCACGCGCTCGACCCGCTCGGCCTTGCGGGCCGTCTCAAGCGCTCGCGCGCGCTCCAGGCGTCGCCGACGCAGCGCTGCTGCCCCGCCGAGCCCGGCGGCGAGTCCAGCCACTGTCGTTGTCGCGACGACGAGCATATCGGCCTCCTTGTGAACGCGGTTATGATGGCAATTCGGTGTGCTCGGGTGCAAGCAAAGCTGTCTCTGATGCACCCAAAGTTACGCAGCGGAAGACCAAGGGCACGATTAAGCAGGTACAATGACCGTCGCGGCGCCCTTTTGAGCGCGCGGCCGGGTCATTCCCCCTTGGCCTTCTGCGCCTCTTCCTTGCGCTTGGCGCGCTTCTCTTTTTCGATGTCTGCTGCGGTCACTCGCTTCTTCGCGCGTCGAAAGCCCAGACCGCCGCCCAACTCGATGCGCCACTGCCCGTCGTCCTTCTTGAGGTAGTAGCGGCGCTCGTTGACGTTGGCCATCGCGATGACCATGGCGTAGTCGTCGAAGATCTCTTCGGACTTGATCACCAATGGCTTGCGATCGCGGGTGAGCAGGCGGCTGGCGAGGGTGTTCCACTTGACCGGATCTTCGGTCTGGCCGCCCCAGGCGACCTTCAGGCGCAGGCGAGTATCGACGCTGAACGCGCCTTGTACGTCGACGATGCGTCCTTCGGCGGCCGCTTCGCTGGCGCTGCCGATGACCTCATCGGGGCTGTCACGACAGCCTGCAAACAGCGCCAGCAGGCCCAGAAGCAGACCGTATTTGATGCTCAACGCCCGAACAGGAACCACCCCGTAACCCCCAAGGCCAGAAACAGAAAAATGAGCAAACCCACGAAGGGCGACTGGCGCGTTACCGGCTCGGGGGCGTCATCGCTGAGGTTTTCGGTCGAGCGATCCAACACGGGCAGGCTGTCGTTGCTGCGCAGCGAGTATTGCCGCCGGGTGCTCTCGTCGAGTTGATTCGCGCGATCGATGCCCGCCTTGTTCTGGGCCTGTCGATCCTTGAGGTCGGTGCTTTCGGCGCGACTGAGCGTCTCAGCGTCGAGCGCGTCGAGGAACCAGGCGGTCTCTCCAAACCCACCGCCGGGCGCTGTGTCTGCTGACTGCACGGACGGGGGGGGAACGGACTGAGGGGGCAGGGACCGGGGG
>JBNMOZ010000280.1:0-7708 GCA_051276005.1 Bradymonadia bacterium
CGGCGGGATAATCTGCGCCGCGTCGGCCCAATAGACCTTGTAGCCGTTGTCGGCCGGCGGGTTATGTGACGCGGTGACCATGACGCCGCCGATGCAGCCCAGGTACCGGACCGCAAAGGCCAGGCTGGGCGTGGGGCGTGGGCGATCGTCGAGATACACAGTCAGGCCCAGGCCCTGAAGCACGCAGGCGGTGTCTTCGGCGAAGGTCTTCGACCCGTACCGCGCGTCGAAGCCGACCACCACCGCGCCGTTGCTGAACTTCGAGAGCAGGTGGCGCCCGAAGCCTGCGCTGGCGCGCTGTACGAGGGCGCGGTTCATCTGGCTGGGGCCCGGGCCAATTCGGCCACGCAGGCCCGCAGTCCCAAACCGCAGGGTGGGACCAAAGGCGGCGCTCAGCGCGGCGGCGGCGGCGGGGTCTTCGGGATCGGCGTCGAGCAGCGCCTGGGTCTCAGCGCGGGTCTTCGGATCGGGATCGTCGCTCATCCAGCGCATGGCGAGCGCACGGGCTTCATCAATCAATTCGTCTCTCTTTCAAAGTCGCGGTGGGCTGGACGGGTTCAGCCCTGCGACTGATCAGCCAAAGTGGCGCGCGACGGCGGCTTCGGCGTCGGCCCGGCGGGCGGCCATATCTCGTGCCAGGTGCAGCATGCTCTGCATGCGCGCCAGGTTATGGGCACGGCGGCTGTCGTAGCGCTCGGCGTCCCAAGCGAAGTAGTCGTCTTCAAGCACGTCGCGGGCGAAGCGCGACGCCAATTCGAGGGTGATCAAGCGGCCGCAGTCCACGAGGCGCTCCTGCTCTGCTGCCGTGAGTTCAAGCCCCTCGGCGGCGTACCCGCGCAGGATCGCCTCGAAGCGATCGACGTGAAAGCGCTGCAGCTCATCTTCGTAGCCATCCCGGCACCAGCTGCGCACCGCGTCGCCCAAGTCGACGAGCACCGAGTGGCGATTGCAGGTGTCGAGGTCGATCAACCCCACCGCGTCGTCGCCCTCAAACATGACGTTCGAGATCTTCGGATCGCCGTGCACGACACGCGATGGCAGGCCCTCGGGCAGCATGAGCGATGCGATCTCGGCGCGGATCTCGCCCGCGGCCTCCACGATCAGTTTGGCGGGCTTCGCGTTCTTCGGATCGGCCCGAGACGCAGACAGGCGGGCGAGGTGCCCGGGCGTGTCGTGCAGCGGGTGGGCCGATCCAAACGTGTAGTCCAGATCGGCCATCGCGACGTGGAAGCGTCCCAAAGCTCGGGCGCCGGCCTCGGCGTCGGCAGGGTTGCGCACCTTCTCGCGGGTGATCCCCGGCACGCGGGTCGTCAACCGCCACCAGCCGCCCGCGTCGACCAGCACTGAGTCGCCGCCGCGGGTGGGGATGAGCCGCGGCGCGGGGATGCCTTTGCGCGCAAGGTGCTCGGTCACGGCGCGATAGTCAGCGACGATCGCCGCGCTCGAGAGCTTGGGATGCAGGCGTTGAAACACGTAGCCGCCGTCAACGAACCAGGTTTGATGCATCAATCCCTGATGATGGGGGATGATGCGCGTGGGTCGTTCGATGGCGAACAGCGCGAGGCGCGCCGACGGCATGTGGGCTCCTGAGCCAAGAGGATCAATTGATTCTGTTCGGCCGACGCCACATGACGCAAGGTTCGCGATTGACGTCACCACGAATACAGCCCCGAATAGATGGGGCCAGGCCCCGTCAGGGCACCGTATCTCACTTTGGAGTTCCCATGCGCCTGCGGACTTTGCTCTGCCCTCTGCTGCTCGCGATGCTGCCTGGCTGCGATGCTTTGTACGACGCCCTCGGCACCGGTGGCCCCAATCGGCTACGCGGAGACGACGCCTTCGCTCACCTGGCGGCCGATCGCTCCTCGGCGGTCGACACCGACCTGTCATCGGTCATGGCCGCGCTGGACGATCAGGCTCGGCTCGAAGCCGGCCAATCCCCCACATACATGAATGATCCCGACGTGGTCGCCCTCAAGCGCAGCTCGATCCAGAGCCGCCTGAACATCGACGAGACCCAGTTCGAAATGGTCGACTTCGATGAGTGGGGCGACGACGCCTGGGGCAGCGCCGGCGTGCAGAAGCAGAGTTGCGACCTGAGCGTCGACACCGGCGAGCTCTTCGACGAGTTCCTCATCCCCCAAGCCAACAAGATCCCGGTCCGAAACCAGAGCGCGCGCGGCACCTGCGCCGCCTTCGCCGGGGTGGGCAGCGTCGAGTACGCCGCCATCAACCCCACCCAGGGTGAAGACGGCTATGGGCTTGAAACGCTTGACCTCTCAGAGCAGCGCTTCTACTGGCTGAGCAAGCCCGAGTGCCAGAGTCCAGCCAATAACTGCAGCCAGGGATCGTGGTTCGGCACCGGCTTCGACGAGTCGAAGTCGGGCTTCACCATCCCCCTCGAGAAGGACTGCCCGTACGTCCCGTTCTACGAGAACAACGACACCCAGGCGCCGCAACCCAAGGGCTGCTCCGCGGGCGTCGCGCGGGTCGAGCAGGTCGACAGCTGGTGCGGCTTGGGCGCGATGGTCGACATGCTGCATCGCGGCTACGCGGTGCCGGTCGGCAGCCCGCTCTCGGGCAACTGGGAGCGCAACGAAGGCCTCATCACCAAGAAGGACTACACCGAAGGCGGCTCCGTACACGCGGGCGGACACGCCTACTTGATCGTGGGCTATCGCAAGCTGCCCGACATGCCCGACGAGGGCGGCATGTGCTTCATCGTGAAGAACTCCTGGGGCAAAGGCTGGGGCGTCAACGGCTACAGCTGCATGACGCTCTCGTGGATCCAGGCTGTCGGCGGCGTGCGGTTCCGCCAGGGCTTCCCGGTCGCCGTGCAGGTCGCGCTCGACGAAGACGCCCTCGACGTCCGCAACGTGCCCGAGCCCACCCCGCCCCCGACACCGTCGCCTGAGCCCGAAGTCATCCCAGAGCCCGACGCGCCCGATCCCGAGCCCGTCGCGCCGCTGGTGTGGTCGACGAGCAGCCTGCTTGGCCCCGATGACGTGCTCTATGCCGTCGACACCGCGACCCGCGGCGGCGACTTCTTCATGCGCAAGGCGGGCGGCGGTCAGGCGTTGGCGCTGGTCCTCGACGGCAGCCGCGTGCTGTACCAGGGCGATGAGGTGGGCGCGCGGGAGGGCGATCGCCTGACCGTCTGCACCGCCGAGTGGGAGTACCTGTGCGCGCTGCGGCTCGACCCGGACACCGACCGCATGTTCCTGCAGTTCCGCGACGACGATCTGCGTCGGGTGCGCGCCGAAGAGGTCGACGAGACGACCGGTAAGTGGCAGACGCTGCCGCTGTCGGGCCAGTCGTATGGCGTGTTCATCCCCAACGCGGTCGACGAAGGCAACGCGCTCGACCCCAAGATCTTCGTCAAGATCAACGGCAGCGAGCCGCTGCGCATGGCCCTGCGCCCCAAGACCAGCCTGACCGCCTTCGACGTCAAGCTGATGGGCGTTGAGATCGGCGAATTGAACCTGTTCGACTTCAACCAGAGCGCCCTGTGCTCGGGCCGGTTCAAGACCACCTGCAACCTGATCGGTTCGGGCAAGCTGAGCGTGCTGCCGGGCAACCGTCGCAGCGGCAAAGCGACGCGCCAGTAGCCTCGCCATTTGGCACCTCACCGCTGCCCCTGCCGCTGGCAACTCGCCGCTGGCATCCCCGCCCTTGGGCACCCCAAAAGTCACGCCGGATCAGATCCCTCGGCAGGCTGACGCGTTACAGTCTCCACAGCCCGCATCAACGAGGTCATCATGCTCCGCTCCCTGCTCGCACTCGCCCTTTTGTCCGTCTGTGCCACCCCCGCCATCGCCGCGCCGGTGAGCGCTGGCGGGTACAGCCTCGAGCTGGTCGACACGGCTGGCCGCCCTCTACAGACCCACTACCACCAGGGCACCACCTACGTGCTCGGCGGCTACGGCCAGCGCTACAACGTGCGGGTCGTCAACCGCAGCAACCGCCGCATTGAGGCGGTGGTCACGGTCGACGGGCGCGACGCCATCAACGGCAGCCAGGGCAAGTACAGCAACCGCGGCTACATCGTCGATCCCTACGGGTCGGTGACCATCGAGGGCTTCCGCCAAAACCACAGCAACGTGGCGGCGTTTCGCTTCACCAACCCCGGCGACAGCTATGCCGGCCGACGCGGCAGCACCGCCAACGTGGGCGTCATCGGCTTGGCCGTCTTCCCCGAGCGTAAGCGCCCGCGGCCCAAGCCCATCGCCCGCCGCCCCCGCGTGACCCGCAATTGGGGTGGCGGTGGGGCCAAGGGTGATGTGGCGGGCGGCGCAGGCGCGCCCATGGCCGACATGGACTCCGCCGCCGAGGTGTCGCCCTCGGCGACCCGTGCCAAGCGCAGCTCAGCGCGGCGCGATCGGTCGAGCAACATCGGCACGCGCTACGGCGAGTCGGTGCAAAGCGGCGTGGTCGAGGTCGCCTTTCGCCGCGCCTCCAACCGCCCCGGCCGCGTGCTCAGCCTGCGCTACGACGACGCGAACGGCTTGCGCGCCAAGGGCGTGATCGTCGACGCCTACTACTCGGGCACCCCCAACCCGTTCCCGGCCGGCGGGTTCGCGCCGCCTCCGCGCTGACCGGTCGCATCGCATCGAGGATCGAAAATACGCGCCGCCTCTTGAGTCTAGCCTCGCCGCGGTCCCGCGCTCGACAGGCAGTGCGCTGACAACAGCCCACCCACATGTCGGATGAGACGAGCTTTCGGGACATTCGCAGCACACCAGGCCACCCTCGACGCGCCCCCACCCTGGTGATACGGGCGGAAACCTGTGAAACACGGGCGTAAACCGCCGAAATACAGGCGCGAATGGGTTGGCCCAGGACTTGAAGAAGACCCCTCTCACCTGACCCGGGGAGAGTCCATGACGTTCCGCATCGCGCTCGCTTCTGCTGCCCTGCTCTTGGGCTGTGCCACGACCGCCGAGCTCTCGGGCACCGAGCCTGAGGGCGTGCTGCCCAACGCGCCGCCGGTGCCGGACTTCTTGGAGAAGGTGCGCAACGGCACCCTGTCTAACGAGCGCCCCGAGATTGGCTCGCTGTCGGTCGGCTGCACCGGCACGCTGGTCGCGCCCGAGGTCGTCATCACCGCGGCCCACTGCGTCAGCTATGGATCGGCCACGTCGCCGGGCAACTACGGCAGCTTCACCGTGAAGGGCGTCGACGGCAGCAGCAGCCGCTACACGATGCGCCGCTATGTGTCGTTCGCCCGCCAACTCGGCACGGCCGACATCGCCCTGGTTCAGCTGGCCGAGCGGGTGCCCGCCGAGGTCGCCGAGCCGCGTCCGCTGGCCCTCGTGACCCCCGCCAACGGCACGACGCTGTCGATTTGGGGCTACGGCTGCACCGAACGAAACACCCGCACTGACTGGCGAAAGCGCTACGTCGACTTCACCGAAGGCCAGGCGACGAACAACCTGTGCCCCGGCGACTCGGGCGGACCGGTCATCGACGAGTCGACCGGCGCCGTGCTGCGCATCAACTCGGGCTACTATCACGACAACTTCGGCACCGACATCTTCGGCCACGTGCCGACCTACTACGACAGCGTACGCGCCCAGGTGGACGCCTGGTCGGCCGGTGGCGTGCCCGAGATCGGCGACGACCAGGAGCGCCCCGACATGGCGCCCGAAGACGAGCCCGAGCCCGAGCAACAGGCCGAGCCCCAAGACGAGCCGGATCCCGAGCAGCAGGCCGAGCCTGAAGCCCAGCCCGAGCCCGAGCAGCAGGCCGAGCCCCAAGACGAGCCCGAGCCGGCCCCCCCGGTCCGCGAGAACATCTGCGGCGAAGGCCGGTCGGTCTACCCGAGCTTCGTTTGCACGGTCGATGGCACCTACAAGTACCGGTGCGTTGACGGTCAGGAGCCCGAGTGGGTCCGCTGCGCCGTTGGTTGCCTGTCGTCGCGCCCCGGTGAGGACGCTCTGTGCGCCGAAGACAACGTGCCGCCGTATCGCGCCGGCTGCGGCGTCTGGTCGCCGTACGCCGAGTGGACCTGCGCGCAGGATCGCCGGACGATGGTTCGCTGCGGGGCCGACGACAACATCTACGCCTTCCGCTGCCGCAACAGCTGCTCGTGGGTCGACGGGCCCGACATCTGCGATCGATAGTGTCTTTCAACTTTCACAGGCGCGGTGCGCGGACGAGACTCGATTCGCGAGCGCCGCCGCGTCTGCCCGCCTGCGCTCGTTCGTCTCTCTGGCGGTCCAGTCCGACCAAAGGCGGCGCAGATTACGGCGGAGGGCTGGACTGAGAATCCTCGACTCCCAGACTCTCTCCTTGGTCTTTTATGGCACCGGCGCGCGCGTCTGATGGCTTTCCGGTTTTCTGGACCTACCCTCCCACTTATGATGGCCGCACCCTTCCAACACTGTTGAGGCGCCGCATGCAGATCGCCGACGGACATATCGTCACCATCGAGTTCACCCTGCGCGACGCTGAGGGCGAGACGCTCGAGTCGACGGACGGCGCTGAGCCGCTCACGTTTACCCTCGGCAAAGACCGCATGCTCCCCGGCCTGGCGACCGTCATCCAGGGCATGACAGTAGGCGAGACGCGGGAGGGCAAGATCGCGCCCGGCGAGCTGGTCCCGCGCCACGTGACCGGCAAGCGCGTGGTGCCATCAAAGGAGTTCCCAGACGGCAACCTGCCCGACGTCGGCGCGCGCTTTCAAGCCAAGGGCGTGAACGGCCAGCCCCTCATCTTCGAGGTCGTATCGAAGACCGACGCAAACTGCACCGTGCAGCTGCTGCATCCGCTGCATGACGTCGAGGTCGCCTACACGGTCAAGGTCGTCGCAGCCCGCCGCGCCAACGTGCCGCCGCCCGCGCCGGTGGACGCGCCAGACCTGACTGACGAATTGCTGGTCGAATCCGACTGATCTTCGTGCACTTGAGCGCGTTTGTGATGTAGAGGGGCGCGCATGTTGACCCTCTCGCCCAACACAGCCCCAGATGCGCCCCCGGGCAACGCGCCGCTCGCCACCGATACCATCTCGATGCCCGCACTCGCCGATGTCATGGCCCGCTTGGGCCGCATGCTGCTTGCCGCCGGCTGCTCCACCCATCGCGTCGAAGACTGCCTACGCTTTACCGCGACCGCTTGGGACGCGACCGCCGATATTTTCGGCACCCCGACCAGCTTGTCGATGAGCGTGCAACGCGGCAACGACGAGCCCGTTCTGCGCCTGGCCCGCGTTGAGAAGTGGACGATCGCGCTATTTCGCCTGGCGGCTATCGATCGGGTCTTCAATGACTTTGCCGAGCGCCGCATCGATGTGGCAGCTGTGCACAAGGCCCTCGACGCCATCGAGGCCACGCCACCCGTCAGTGGCCCGCTCGTGATTTTAGCGGGCGCCCTCGCGTCCGGCTCGGCGGCGATCTTCTTCGGGGGTGGGTGGCTGATGGCGGGCCTGGGCGCGGGCGTCGGTATGCTCAGCACCGCGGTGGGCATCGCGCTGGGTCGCAACCCACAGGCGCGGCTGCTCACCGACTTCGCGGCGGGCATCATGGTCGGCTGCGCGGCATGGCTCGCGGCGAGCATCGATCCGTCGTTGCCCCGCAAGCCGTTGGTGCTCGCGGGGCTCATCGTGAACGTCCCGGGTCTGGGTCTGACCGCCGGCCTGGCAGAGCTGGCACAAAAGAACCTGGTCAGCGGTGCCGCGCGGCTGCTCGACGCCACCATGATCGGCGTCTCG
>JBNMOZ010000281.1:0-7704 GCA_051276005.1 Bradymonadia bacterium
GGTTGGGCGCGTGTGCGAGTTTCTGGGCGAAGGCACGGGCTTCTATTGTGGCAGCGACCGGGCCGGCGAAGAGCCCCCAGCGGATCCTGAGCCCGATCCGCTGCCGCCGCCGCCCAATGGTGAGCCCGAAGGCGAGGCGCCGCCCCCTGGCGAGCCACCGCCCCCGGCTGAGCCCGAGCCTGATGAGCCCGCGCCGCCCAATGGTCCGCAGCCCGACGCCGAGCCTGAGGGGGCCCCCGCGCCGCCAGAGCCCGACGCGCCAGAGCCAAACGCGCCAGCGCCGCCCGAGCCCGAGGCCGCGCCCGCGCCTCCAGAACCGGACGCCGAGCCGGAGGGCGCGCCCGCGCCGCCGATCCCTGATCCAGATCCCGAAGATGGCGCACCCGCGCCGCCCGGGGGCGCGCCGCCGCCCGAAGACGTACCGACCGAAGGCACGGCCTGCGGCGACCTGAGCTACGACGGCGTCTGCGCGGGCAGCGTGGTGGTCTATTGCTATGAAGATCGCGTGGTGCATCACCCATGTCCGCAGGGCGAGACCTGCGGATGGTTTGACGATGATTGGGGCAATTGGTGTGTCAATGAGCAGTAGCTTTGTTTCCGCGGCGGTCGCTTCTCCGGCGATCGTTTCTCCCAGGCTCGCTTCTCGCGGGGCAGCCGTCTTTGCCAAAAAACGTGTACTTCGCGGTCTCGCCGGGCGCGTGGTGTTGTCGGTCGCAGGGCTCGCCGCGCTGGGCTGCGGCGATGCCACGCTGACCGCGCCGACCGCACCGGCCGTCGAACGCGCGAGCGCGCCGGCCTGCGGCGGTGGCGATTGTGTGTCCAAGAGCAGCGGGGCCTTCGACGCGGAGCCCGGATCGGGCCTGGTCTTCATCGACTACGCGGCGACGCGGCCCGCCAGCGAGCGCCCCGGCGCGGTGCTGCAGGACGTGCTGACCCACCTGCCGCCGAACTACGGCAGCACCTACTACGACGAAGATCCGATCACCCACGCGCATGAAACGTCGCATGGGATTCACAGCGACATCCGCAACAACCACAACAACACGGGCGTGCGCGCGAACGGCTTCTACCTGCTCGAGGGCCGCGCCGCGTTGGTGGCCGAGCCCAACATTCGCAAAGCGCAGGCCGCCGCCTTCATTCCCCAATCGCTGCGGGGCTCGCGCTACGACCTCTACGTGACCGGATCGCCGGACTGGGACGACACGCCCCTGTACCTGTGGGACGAGTGGAACGCCTACATCAACGGGGGCGCCGCGGGCGTCGATCTGGTGAACAACGGTCAGTGGAACCGCGACTGGCGCGACGGTGTCGCCGGTCAGCTGGAGTTCACCGTCTACGCGATCGCGGTCGCGATGGCGGTGCAGGCGCACGATCCGCAGTACTTCGCGTCGAACACGCAGTTCAAGGAGCTGCTGGCGTGGAACACGCGGCGGGCGATGGAGATCTATCGCGCCGGCAAGGATCTGGAGCCCTTCCGCTGGGAGCGCCAGGAGGCCTACTACGTCGCAATGCGCGACTCGCCTGATGCCGAGGCGTGGCGGGCCTTCTGCCGTGAGATCTTTGGCGCCGCTTGGGCCGACGCGGTGCTCTTTGGTGATGCCGCAGTGCCCGAGCCAGACGCCCAGCCCGAGCCAGACGCCCAGCCCGAGCCAGACGCTCAGCCCGAGCCAGACGCTCAGCCCGAGCCAGACGCCCAGCCCGACCCGCTGCCCGAAGGCCCGGATCCCGACAACCTGCCGCCGCCCCCCGATCCCGATGGCGATCCGCTCGGCAACGGCGATGGCGACGAGCCCGAGGTCGATAGCGACGCCGACGGCATCCCCAACGCCGACGACGTGTGCTCGCTGACGCCCCGCGATGCGCTCGTTTGGCGCACCGGCGCCTGGAAGGGCTGCGCTCACGGCCAGACCCGCGATCGGGATCGCCGGCAAATCGACGGAGATGATGACGACGCAGACGGGGTGGGCGACGACGCGGACCAATGCGCGAACACGACCAACGGCGCCAGCGTTTGGCGCGACGGCGACTGGATCGGCTGCGCTGCAGGTCAGTTCAAGGATCCGCCCCGGTTCGATGGCGTCGATGCCGATGGCGACGGGGTGGGCGACGCGGATGACTTGTGCAGCGCGACCCCCGAGCTCGCGTTGGTGTGGACCGAAGGGGCGTGGTTGGGCTGCACCGAGGGGCAGCGGCGCGACTGAGTCGGCCATTCAACGCGACCGGTCAGCTTTCCAGATGAGCTTTGCGGCTGAGCTTTGCGGCTGAGCTTTGCGGCTGAGCTTTGCGGGTGGGCCTACTCAAGGCCCAGCACCTCTGGCAGTGGGTGCGAGATGAGGATCACGCCACCAAAGACGGGCGACCAGCGGGCAAGATTGAGCGGGCAGGATTGAGCGGGCAGGGGGATTGAGCGGGCAGGGCGCCACGCTCCGAGGGTACGCGCTACGGGCGGAACGTCGTCGTGCCAACCGACCAGGCCTTCCAGTCGACCAGATCGTCGTAGGTGAAGTCTTCGTAGTTGAACGCGCCCCGCGCCACAAACGGCGAGATCTCAAGGAACATCAGGCCCGCACCCAGGCCCGCGCTGCCGGCGTCCTGCGGCAGAACCGGGAAGTCAAACTCCGTCACCAGGCTGGGCGTAACGTAGAACCACAGCGGCTTGGGCGGACCCAGCGCCGGCTCACTGATGCGCACCAGGTTGCCCGACGGCTGCACGATTGGGCCGTCAAATCCATCATCGACGCCCCAGACGACGCGTCGGTCCAGGCCGAGCGTGCCACCGACCAGCGGATTGATGAAGAAGGGCGTGCCCACGAACGGGGTGATGAAGACGCCCGCGTCGACGTCGCGGGTCTCTTCGATGCTGATCGCCATCGGCGTCTGATCGGCGGTGTCCGAGAAGGCGATGCCGATGAGGTAGTACTCAATGTCGGCGTCCCAGCCTTCAAGGCGGGGCATGGAGCGCACTGAGAGGTTGGGCTCGAGCGCGACGGCCTGGCTGTCGATCTCCCAGAACCCGGCGGCGCCCAAGTTCAGGCGGGGCAGCACGGCATAGAACTGCGGGCCGCCCAGTCCGCCACGCGGCGGGTTGTCGAGATCGACCGGCACGATCAGGTCGAGCGGGTGATCGACGTCAACGTCGAGCCCATCGATCTGCTGACCGGGGCTGGCCGAGATGAACCGCCGCAGACCCAGGGCCAAGGGGCGGATTCGCTGGCGCATCGTCCAATAGTCGATGTCGCCGTCCTGGTAGTTCTTGAGCACATCGCGGTCGATCTCGGCGGCCGTGACGATGAGCGCCACCTCGCCGGGCCGCGCCAAAATGTCGAACGGGCCATCCTCCATCAACAGGCCACCGGGGCCCGGCGGAGGCAAGCGCGTCCGGTTGTACGGCGTGGTGTGGCTGGTCTCGACGAACAGCACGTTGATCAAGCGATCCTGCACCGGCTTGGGCAGCAGGTCGAGGCCAGTCGCGACGCCGCGCAATCGGGCCCCGGGCACACCCGGAGGCGGATCGCCTTCGCCATCGTTGGGCTGCAGCGCGAGGGTCACGTTCTCGGTCACGACGTCTTCGAAGGTCGTCGCTTCGAAGCCTTCGGCGGCGGCCGTCACGTTCAACGGCGCCTCAAGCCCCGGATCAGACAGCGTGACCTGGCCGCGGTTGTTGGTGATGCCGCGCAGCGTCAAGTCGCCGTCGTTGCCGATCACCACCACCTGGGCCTCAGGCATGACCTGCCCGCTGGCGCCGTTGAGCACCGTCACGTTGACCGCGCCTTGGATGTCTTCGCCCCAGACGCCGCCGAAGCGCGTGACCGGGTCGAAGTATCGGTAGCCGCCCGGCACGGTTGCCCGCGAGAACTCGGTGCTGGCGCGCACATCGACCGGCCCCGGCGTATTCGCAGCGGTGACGCCGACGGCGGTGATCTCATCGATGACCTGAAGCTCTTCGAGGGCCTGTCCGCCCAACTCGACGATCATGTCTGGGGTGAAGCCCGACCCGCTGAGCGTGACGACGGTGCCGCCAGCGATGGAGCCGCGGTCGGGATCGATCGCGATGACCTGGAGGGTCTCGAAATAGGCGTAGCCGGCGTCGAGCGTGATGGTCTCGCCGGCTTCGGTGACGCCAATATCGACGGCGCCCGCGATGCTCGGCGGCGCCACACAGCGCATGCGGAAAGCGTCCACGCGCTCGCAGGCGACGATGCGCCCTTCAAAGGTGATCTCGGTGTCGGCCGTAAAGCCGCTGCCGACCACGAAGACGTCGTTGCCGCCCTGAACAGGGCCGGCTGGCGGCGCGACGCCCGCGACCGTGAAGTCTTCGCGGCTGTCGTCGTAGTAGACGAAGGCGCCGGCCAGAGCGAACTCGCCATTCTCATTTTGCACGGAGACCGAGACCGGTCCCGGACCGGCACCGGCGGGGCTGTTGACCGTCAACTCAGTGCGGTCATCCGACGCGGCCTGCACTTCGGCCCCGCCGTCACCGAACATGACGCGGGTCGCGCGCACCAGGCCTGTGCCCCGCAACGTGACGGCGGTCCCGCCGCCGACGGGACCAACGGGCGGCTCCACGGCCTGCAGATCGACGTCTTCGTAATAGAAGGCGCCGCCCACGAGCGTATCGCTGCCGTTGAAGTTGCTCACGGTCACATCAGCCGCGCCGATCATGCCCGCGGGCGCCAGGGCCAGGATCGACCCATCCATCTGGTACTCGAGGTTGCCGGCCGGGACGCCGCCGATGCTGACGCGGCTGCCCTCGATGAGGCCGACCCCGCGAATCTCTATCGGCACGCCGCCGCGCGCAGGGAGGCGGTCAGGCTGAACCGAGACCACCTCGACCGCGTCAAAGAACGTATAGCCCTCGGCCAGAGTGGCCTGTCGCCGCTCGGGCGCGCCGTTGACCATGACTTCGTGCAGGGCGAAGACCTCGACGTCGCCGGCGGCGCCGGGCGGGGTCGTGCACCGCACGAGGTTCTGGCTGGCGATCTCGAGATCGCCACAAACCTGGCCGCCGATCGTCAACTCCATGCCGGCGGCGAAGCCAGTGCCAATGACGCGGATTCGCTCGCCACCAGCGGTCTGGCCGCGGTTGGGGATCACTGAGTTCAGGCTCAGCTCTGCAAGCATGAGCGGCATGGCGTCGGGGACCATCGACGCGTCGGGCTCGACCGCAGCGTCGGTGATGACGCCCTCATCGAGCTCGGCGCCGGCGTCTGGACCAACAACACCGGTGTCGCTGACGACCCGCATATCGACCGCGGGCTCGTTGGTGTTCGCGCCGTCATCGCAGGCCAACGCGCTCAACAGCACGACCGACCAGACACTCCACAGGCTCAAACGCCTCATCTTAATCTCCCCCCAGTGCATGCTATTGCCCGGCGCCTGCGTCGACATTGATCCCCGCGTCGACTTCAATTGCGCCGCCTTCACCACCACCACCGCCTTCACCACCGTCGCCGCCTTCACCGTCGCCGCCTTCGCCACCGTCGCCGCCTTCGCCACCGTCGCCGCCTTCGCCACCGTCGCCGCCTTCGCCGCCGTCGATGCCTTCGCCGGTTTCGCTGTCGACATCGAGGCGCAGACCGCCCGGATAGCCGTAAGAGACGTAGCGATCGTAGCCGTAGACGATGACCGCCACCGGCTCGGATGCGTCGATAAAGTGCACGCCGTCGCCCACCGGGAAGCGGGCGATGTGGAAGTCTTCTCCCAAGCCGACCGGCTCCCATTGCACCGGCACCGGCAGGTCATCAAAGAAGACCTCGGCCGTGATCGGCGCGATCACGCTGACATAGTCGAACGCGTACTTGTCGGGCGAGAGGAAGACGAACTGCTCGCGGAAGTGCTCGACCGGGACGGCCAAGATGAAGGCCGGATCGCCGGTCGCTGCGTCGCCAGGCTCGATGATGTTGCGCAAGTTTGGCTCGGGCGCCTGCTCACTGGCCAAAAACTGACCGACCATGATGGGCTTGTCGCTGACGATCTCGAAGTGCTCACGGCTGCCAAACTCGAACCACTCTCCGGCGTTGAGCGTCGGGATCACGGCTTGGGGCGGGACGGTCTCGACCTTGGTGTCGTCTTCGGACGCCATGATGCGCCAGTAGTCGTTCTCCTCGCCGCGATCGAAGCTCTTGGTGGCGATGTAGTGCTGCCGCCAGGTGCTCACGGGGAACAGCTGCTGCTCAAGGTGATCGGCGCAGCAGGTGTTCAAGCGCGCGGCGTTGCAGTCGTAGTTGTCGCGGCAGGGCTCGTCGACCTTGTACTCGCAGACGCCCTCGCGCGTGATCGGGTCGATGTCGATGCAGTGGTTCGTGTTCGGTACGTTGGCCGCTTCGCTGCCGCCGAAGACGACCACGTTCTGATCGGCAGTCACGTAGGAGCCACTCAAGTCGGCGCCCGGCGCTGACGTCTGGATGCTCAACGCGTCGAAGGCCCGCAGCTGCACGGTGACCTCGTCGCCGGGCTCCATCGCGGGCAAACCGCCCACGCCAGCCTGGGTGCGGGCCGTCACGCGCACGGTGACGGTGGTGAACTCGGACTCGCTGTGCTCGATGCCGATGACGGTCACGTACCCGCGCAGCCGATCGAAGCTCTGCTCGCGCGTCATCACGTAGTACTCATTGCCCAGCACGTGGCTGGGCAGCAGCAATGACGCGTCGTTGCTGAAGACCTCTTCGTTGTCGAGCGGGTTGAACTGGTAGGCCACGATGGGGATCGAGCTGCGGACGCGGTAGGCGCGTGGCGCCAGGACGGTGCCATCGATGTCGCGCCGGGGCAGCTGGAAGACGTGCAGGCCGAGCGGCGGCACGATGGCCGACTGCACCAACTCCTCATGGTTGTAGACCGAGACTTCGCCCGTGAAATCGGGGTGGGGGTTGGACACCACCACCGCGAAGGGCTTGCCGGCGGCGTCAAGGAAGCCCGTCTCGCCGCCCGGCACGAAGGCGTTGTCGAGGTCGGCCGCCCAATAATCACAGCCCACGTTGGTCTTGGTCTTCTCGTTGAGGATGCACAGCGGCGTGCACTCGCCGCGGGCGCACTCCTGACCAGTGCGCGCGCCATTGCAGCGCTCCAAGAACTCGAAGCCGGTGCCCTCGGGCCCGCACTCGGTGACGATCTGGCTGCCTTGGCACTGGCGCTCGCCGGGCGTACAGACCTCGTCATTGCAGGTGGCCGTGCCGCCCGCGTCGCGGCACTCGCGGGCACAATCGGTGGGCTCCCACGCCGTGCCGGCTGCGTTACAGACTTCGATCGTCGTGGGGTTCGCGCAGCGGCTCGCGTCGGGCTCGCAGACCAGCGGAAGTCGACATTCGCCTTCGCGGCAGACGTCGCCCTCCGGGCACGCATCGAGCGGCGTCCAGCCTTCAGGATCGCGGCAAAGCTCGGGCACGCCTTCGGCTGAACAACGCCGAGTATCGGCCTCGCAGTCGCCTCCGCCGCCGCCAGCGCCATCGCCGCCCGCGCCACCAATGGTGGCATCATCCATGACCGGACCCGCATTCGGGTCGTCGTCGCAACCAAAGCCGCTCGTTGCCAAAAGGCATACGAGCGCAGGCAGATAAGCTCTCTTAATCACAACAAATCCCCTCGACGCTTGCGCGCCTGAGTCTACGGGTCGAGGTGCCGGCCGGTCAACGCAGGCGATTGATACGTCTTTCCCCTGCCGCGCGGGGCCTGTAGACTGGGCGCTCTGGTCAAGTCAGTTGGGGCCCC
>JBNMOZ010000282.1:0-7699 GCA_051276005.1 Bradymonadia bacterium
CGCCCATTCTGGTTCGCATCGCCCGCGAAGACGAGCTGACCCGGCGACGCATCGAAGGCCCAAGGCTCGAAGTCACCCGGCAGGTCCTCGACGGGTTGCACCGGATCTGCGCATCTGGCCGGTGGTATGCGCTCAAACACGCCCGCGTTCACGTAGGGATCGTCGCTCATCGGCCCCATATCAGCCTCGATCGGCGTCATGTCCGACACGTCAGCGTCGCCGCTCATGTCGGCAAACGCGCCGCTGTCCTCGATGCCGGCGTCGCGAGTGACACTCGCATCTATCATGGGCCTAGGATCGGCTCCCGAACCCGGGCCGTCGCACCCACTCCCGACGCTCATCAAGCCAGCTGCCAAGGCGAACGGAAGCACTCTGCCGTATCCGAACACAGTCGAGGCAGGAGTGTAATTCATCATGTCATCCATAGGTTTATCGAGAACTCGCGGCGCCACGCTCGCCATCATAGTGCTGCTCGGGGGGGGGCAAGCCGGCGCTGATCCAGCGCCTCGCTCGGACGTCGACTGGCTCGACTCGGGCGCGCCCTTCATCGAGATCAAGACCCCATCAGCCGAACCGAGCTGGCCCAAGCCCTGGAATCAGTCGACGCGCAGGTGCCGCAAAAGGCGCTCACGGTCGCCCT
Organism: Bradymonadia bacterium; assembly: GCA_051276005.1. Lineage (GTDB taxonomy): Bacteria > Myxococcota_A > Bradymonadia > UBA7976 > UBA1532 > JBNMOZ01. The sequence goes on from JBNMOZ010000282.1 coordinate 641, forward strand.
GGAGCGCCTGATCCTCGCCTACGTGCTCGTCCGCGAAAACCGCCAATTCGTCTGGCCCGTCCCCCTGGTAAAGGCCTTCATCCTGCTGGAAGCGGACGAAGACCCGATCGAAGCCCTGCGCCTGGAAGCCCGAGACTGGCGAGCCGCGCAAACGGCGTAAACGAAGCCAAGCCAACAGACAGCAACAACCAAGGTCCTCAAACCAGACGGCGCGGGATGCTGGCCCCCGAGGTGGGTGCGCAAGGCCATCGAAGCACCCACGCCCCAACGCCACCCAAATCGCATGACCCACCCGAAAGGATCCAAAGCCATCCCAACCCAGCCATCAGACGCCTCGGGGGCCAGCGTTCCGCGACGTCACCCCGACCACATCGGAGCCCCAACCCCCGCAAGCACAGCCAAGCCTACCCAGCAGATCGCACGGCCGCATCCATCGCAGCGCATGAGTCGCGCACGAACCGATGCTGCAGCAGACGAATCAATGGATAGCCCAACCAGAGCCACGCCCGGGCGGGGCGCGAGAAGCTGAACACCGAGTACCAGACTTCGTCCCCGCGCTGCTCGATCATGAACGCCTCTTCGCCGCATTCGGCGTGGCAGTTCAGGGTGCCGTACGCAAACCCATACCGCTCTGGCGTGTCGACGCGTCGCACGACGCGACATAGGTTGATCAGCGACACGCCGAGCTGGACGATCACCACCACGACGGCGTCCAAACGGCTGGACCCATGCGGCCTCACCCAGGACGGGAACATGGCGAAGTCGTCCAGCGCAGCTTTGGCCGCCTCGAAGCTCCCGTCGGGCAGTCGCTGCCGGGACTGCGTCACCACGAACCCCTTTGGGGCTCGCATTTGCAGCGAAGCGCCGATGTCTGAGTAGCGCACTGACTCGCCCCGACTTGCGCGTCGGCATGCCTCGATTTGCGGGGCGTCGGGCGCCTTGATTCGAAGGATCATGCCGGGTCCTTTCGCCAGCCATACAGGCCGCATCCAGCGAAGACGAGGCCGTTGAGCAGCCCGTGGGTCCACGCCATATCGGGAATGGTCAGCCACCAGGTGCCGCTGTGTTCGCCGACCGCATACGCAAGACTCAGAATCATCGAAACCGGCAGCGCCGCCCAGGAAATTCTAAGCCAAGGTCGGTGTCGTACTTTGGGCAGGCTCGCCAGCGAGACCACGAGCATGCCGACGCTGATGGCGCAGGCTGCGATGCACTTGAGCAACGGCGAGGTGATGAAGCCGATGGCCAGGGCCGGGACGCCCACCAGCAAGAGGCAGCCACCCACCCGGGCCAGGCGGGCGTGCGGCGGATGCAGATGCGTCAGCGCCCGAGCCGTCAGATGCGCAGCGGCGAACCCGGCGTAGCTGAAGTGCACGGCAGTGAGGGGCGCGATGATGCCAGGATAGCCGTCAGGGCCCATGTCGAGGTGGGCCAAGGGCACCCAGATGGCCGCGACGATCAGATGCAGCGGCGCCGAGAGCTCGAGCAGGGCCGCCAGCCGCCAGCGCGGTCGTCGCAGGAAGGCCAGGGTCGATGGCAGCGCGTACCTGACGGCGAAGAGCAGCCAGGGGACCGATAGACCGGCCGCCCAGACCGGGTCGTCTACCCAGAAGCTGAGGGTGAGGCTGGCCGCGCTGAGCACCCAAGCGGCGCGTATTTGAGTCAAGGGCTGGGCCAAAGGCACCACCACCCAAGCGGCGAAGAGAATCAGCGCGGTGACAAGATGAGCGGTCATGGCAGCCTCCTGCGCGCATCTAGAGCAGCAGGCGTGCCACCGGCGGCAGGCGGTCTGGCGGCGGTGGGGTGTCACCGACGTTGACGATGCCGTCAACGTTGAGGGCGGCGGTGCAGCGCGACCCACTCGCATCCAAGGGCCGGCCTCGCGGGTCGGCGCTCATGGTCAACTCGAGTGGTCGCTCACCGACGTGTCAGGCTGATATGCGCCCGATAATCATATGGCAAAAAGCAGTACGGCGGGGGCAGGGAGCTGAGTCCCGCATGATGCGCACCGAGAGGCGTCTTCGCCATATTAATCTTGATTTTGATAATTAAGATCAATATTTATGGGCGCATGCTTCGAGCCTGCACATGGCTGCTGCTGAGCGCGCTCCCGGCCGCCGCCCAGCCCCCCGCGCCAACCCCGGCGGACGACACGATTGTCGTGACCGGCACGCGGACCGAGACGCGATTGGCTGACACGCCTATTGAGACCGAAGTCATCGATCGCGATCGCCTCGAACGGTCCGGGGCCCGCAGCGTAGGTGAAGCGCTCCAATCAGCTGGGTTGGCGCTGCCTGAGTCGAGCTTCGCGGGTCAGGGCGCTGGATTGCAGGGCCTATCGGGACGCCAGGTGCTGGTGCTGGTGGACGGCGAACGCGTCACCGGTCAAGTAGACGGCATCACTGACCTTTCGCAAATGCGCACCGAGCACATCGAGCGGGTCGAGATCGTCCGCGGCTCAGGCTCATCGGTGTACGGCGCCGATGCGATGGGTGGGGTCATCAACATCATCACGCGCCGCGGTCGGCGTACCCCCCAAGCACAGATCGACTTGGCGGGCGCAACCGACGCCGCCGTCGACGCCAGTGGCCTGGTCAGCGGCGGTATTGGACCCGTCAAAGGTCGGCTCTCGGTCGGGTGGCACCGCGCCGAAGCATTCGACCTGGAGCCTGCTGACATCGGCACGACCGGTTCGGCGCTGCGCGACACGCAGGTCGGCTCGCGGGTCGACATCGATCTGGGCAAGGGCGCGACGCTCGACCTGGGAGCCGACTGGGCGCTGCGCCGGCGAGTCGGCGTCGACGCTCGCGACACCGGGGCCATCCTCGATCGTGCCTTGCTCGACGAGAGCATCGATGGGCGCGTCGGCCTGCGCTGGAAGAGTGACGGGGGCACCCGCCTTCGGCTCACCGCACACGGGCAGACGCATCGCTCTCAATTCGTTCTCAACCAGCGCGGCGCCGATGCGCTCGACGTCTACGAAGACAACCGCTTTCGACGCGCTGACGTGCACGGCTCGGTGACCACCTCCGTCGCCGGCTCGCACGCGTTGACTGTCGGTGTCGACGGGATCTTTGAGGACGCGCAGACCCCACGCATCGACGGTGAGACGGCCAGTCGCCTGCGCGGTGCGGTCTACATTCAAGACGAGTGGACGCTCTTTGGTAAGCCCTATGCAGTGCTCGTTGCGGGCGCACGAGTCGATGTCGACGAGTGGTTCGGTGCGCAGCCCACGCCGCGGGTTGCCGTGCGCTATGACCCCGTCGAGCAGATCGAACTGCGCGCGAGCGTCGGGGTGGGCTATCGCGCCCCCGACCTCAAAGAGATGTTCCTGCGCTTCGAGAATCCAGGGGTCGGCTACACCGTGAGCGGCGCGCCCGACCTGGCGCCCGAGAGCAGCCTCTCGACGCAGCTCGGGGTGCGCTGGCGCCCTGACACGCACTGGATGCTGCGCGCGAACCTGTTTCGCCACGCCATCGACGACCTGATCTCGATCCAGCCGCTGGGTGACAACCTGTATGCGTACGCGAACGTCGACTCGGCGGTCAGTCAGGGCGTTGAGACCGAGCTCAACTGGCAGCCGCTCGCGGCGCTGCAGGTGCTGCTGGGCTATGTGTTCACCGACGCACGTGATCTGCGCACTGACGAGGTCCTGCCCGGTCGACCGACCCATCGCGGTTACGTCGAAGTGACGGCCCGGACATCGGGTGGCGGGGTCGACGTCACCGCTCGCTGCGCAGTCAACGGCGCGCGCCCCTTCTATGACGAAGACGGCAAGTTGGCCCGCACGTCGCCTGCCTTGGCGATCGCCGCGGCGCGCGCCAGCGTGTCTATCACCGACGACATTCGACTGTTCGCACGCGCCGAAAACCTGTTCGACGCCGCCGATATCGACGCGGCGCCGATACGGCCCCGCCGAATCGGGCTCGGCCTCACCGGACGATTCTAAGGAGATGAAGATGATGCACACTCGCATTCTACGAAGGCTCGCGCTGGCCGGCGCCCTGAGCGCGGCAGGCTTCGCGTGCAGCGAAGACCTCGACGAGGGCAAGGCCCAGACGCCAGCGCCGACGCCCGACCCCGCCGTGATCGATCATGGCGATGGCACCTGGAGTCTGACCGTCGACGCCACCGAAGCGGTCGTGCACATCGACCTCACGGACGGGTCGCGCGTCGCGCCGGATGGCGCCTGGACGTTGTCGTTCGAGCGCTTCGAGATCGGCATCAACGGCGGCGAGGGCGGCGCCGGCAATGGCGCGGCGGTCTGGGCGGCCGCGACCCGCTTGAGCAGCGCTGAGATGGCCCCCGCCGGCGGCTGGCAGCAGGACAGGCCCGATGGCGACGACGATGACGACCTGATCGATCGCGCCATGGGCGATTGGTACGACTACGATCAGTCGACACACACGCTCACCGCGAAGGCAGGCCTGTACTTCGTACGCGGCGCGGCAGCGCGCAGCTATTACGCGGTGCGGATCGACAGCTACTACGATGAGGCCGGCACCTCAGGGGTGCTCACCTTCACATGGCGCACCGCGCAGGCGCCCGAAGGCGTCGAGCCTGAGCCTGAGATGCCGCCGGAGCCTCAGCCCGAGCCTCAACCCCAGCCTGAGCCCGAGCCCGAGATGCAGCCCGAACCGGAGCCGGACGTGCTGCCCGCCGACGCCGTCGAGATCGAGGCGCTCGACCGCGAGTCGTGGACGTTTGTGCGCATCGACGACACCGTCGCGACTGTCGCCGAGGGCGAGCCTTGGGACTTCGCGATTCAAGGCGTCTTCATTCAGACCAACAGCGGCACCAGCGGCGAGGGCCTCGCGGGCGTTCAGAACACCGAACTCGACTATGAGGCCATCGAATCTGCGCCGACGATGGGCTACGCGATCGACAGCATGGTCGCGCTGCCAGGCCCGCCTGGGAGCGGTGAGGCCTCGGGCAACCCGGTCCTCAACGACGCGATGGACGCCTGGTACAACTACAACCCCGCCTCGCATCAGGTCAGCGCGAAGGCGCGCGCATACTTGGTGCGTACTCACGATGGCGCCTACGCGCGGTTGCAGATCGCCCGCTACCAGAGCGGCGTGTTTCATCTGCGCGGCAGCCGGGTCGACGCCGCGCCCGCGACCGTCGAGTTGACCGTGACCGCGCCCGATGCCTGGGCCTATGTGAACCTGCGCGATGGTGCCTCAGTCGAGGTCGACGACGCCGCGACCAGCACCGATTGGGATGTGGGCATGTGGGGCACCCGCGTGCGGACCAACGGTGGCACCAGCGGCATAGGCATGGGTGGCGCGTACGCGGCGGTCGAGCCGGCCGAGGGCGACGCCGCCGACTGTGTCTCCGACGCGATGGTGCCCGAACCGGGCCCGCCCGGCGCGGGCGAGTTCTCCGGCAGCACGACCCTGGGCGCGTGGTTCGACGACAACCCAATGACCCATATGGTCTCGCCCAAAGACACCGACTGGGTCGTCTGCACGGCCGACGGCGGGTTGGCGCGGCTGCGCATCACAGCCTACGCCGACAGCGCGCTGACCTTCGAGTGGCGCTACGCTGGTCTCGGTCGGGTGGCGTTTTGATCCGGACCCTTACGGTGCTCCTGGGCGTCCTTGTTCCGCTCATCGCGCAGGCCGACGCGCCCCAGCGCATCATCAGCTTGGGCGGTGGCGTGACCGCGACGGTCTACGCGCTGGGCAAGGCCGACGCTGTGATCGCGATCGACACGTCGAGCGCACCGCCTGTGGGTCGCGCTGTGCCGCGGGTTGGCTACGTGCGCACTGTCGCGCCCGAAGGGCTGCTCGCGCTCAAGCCGGACTTGGTCGTGGCCCCCGAGTCGTTCGGTCCACCGACGGCGCGAACGCAGCTCAAAGCGGCCGGCGTTCGGCTCGAGATCCTGCCCGAGGTCAAGAGCATCGATGGCGCCATCGCGCGTATGCAGCGCCTCGGCGAGATCTTCGACGCGGCGCCCAAGGCGGCCGCTTTGATCGCCGATCTCAAGGCGGCCGACGCCGCGACGCCGCCCAAGCCCAACGGGCCACGGGTGCTGTTCTTGTTCGTGCACGGCAACGGTCCCCTGCAGGCCGCCGGGACCGGCACCCGCGCTGCGGCGGTCATCGACGCGGCCGGTGGGCGCAACGCCATGACCGCCTTCGCCGGCTATCGACCGCTCTCGCCCGAGGCCGCCGTGGGCGCGAAGCCCGACGTGTTTTTGACCACGACGCGTGCGCTGCAGGCGGTGGGGGGTCAGGCCGGTTTTTGGCGCACGCCGGGTCTCTCGCTGACGCCCGCCGGCCAGAAGAAGCGACTGATCGTCTTTGATGATCTCGCGCTCCTCGGCTTTGGTCCCGCCCTCGCCGCGACCCTGCGAGAGCTGCACGCTCGCCTGTGATTGGTCTCTGGCTCACGCTGTCGTTTGGCCTGCTCGCGGTCACCCTTTGGGCGTGCCTGACCGGGCCGTTTGACGTGTCGCTGAGCGCGGTCTGGTCGATGATCACCCTGGGCGCCGATCACACCGCCATCCAAGAGGCGGTCTTTCTTCAGATTCGGGTGCCGAGGGTGGCGCTGGGGCTGCTGGTCGGAGCGACGTTGGGCGTCACAGGCGCGCTGACACAGGGCGTGTTTCGCAACCCGCTCGCCGAGCCCGCCCTGGTGGGTATTGGCGGCGGCGCGGCGTTGGCGGCTACGCTGACTATCGCGTTTGGTGGCGCCTGGATTGCCGCTGCGGAGCCCTGGGTGGCGTCGGTCGCGCTGCCGGTCGCGGCGTTCTTGGGTGCCGTAAGCTGCGCTTGGCTGGTGCACCTGACGTCGGCGCGCGGCGGGCGCACTTCGGTCACGACGATGCTGCTCGTGGGCATCGCGATCAACGCCCTGTGCTTCGCCGGCATCGGGGTGGTGCAAGCCGTCGCAGACGACGCCGCTCTGCGCGGCCTGACCTTCTGGTTATTGGGCAGCGTGAGCGGCGCGACCTGGGGTGGGTTGCTGGTCGCAGGGCCTTTGATGCTCTGCGCGATCGTCCTGGCGCCCCGGTTGGGTCACGCGCTCGACGCCTTCATGCTCGGTGAGCAG
>JBNMOZ010000283.1:0-7685 GCA_051276005.1 Bradymonadia bacterium
GCAGCGCCGCGGTCTGATTGGCGACCACCGCGCCATTGAACGCGCCCCCACCGGGCGCAACCGAATGGGCGTTCGGCGGCTCGGGCGCCAAGGCCCATTGCGCCAGCGCCACCCCGCCCAAGCCCAAGCCAATCGCCAGCGTCATCTTGCGCAGCGCCCCACCCCGCGACGGCTGATGCACGACCTTGCGGTCGACCACGTTGACCTGCACGCAGCTGGGCGCCCTGCCCTGCTTGGTGAGCAGGTCCTCGGCCTCGTCAGCCGTCATCGACGAGAGGTTGATGACCTCTTTGTTGCAGTGTCCGCAGAAGCGGATAGGCCCGTCGCCTTCGACATCGGCGATCTTGGGGCACGCGAACGCGTAGTTCTCGGTGCGGCTCAGGTCGCGGCTGAGGCTCTTTTGGGGGGTCTTCATGGGGCGTCCTTGCGGTGGATGTACCGATGCACGGATGGACCCCACGGACGATCTGAAGGTTCTCGAAAAGTCGGGCTCAGCGACTCCGACGCGCAGCCCAGCCCACATCGCGCTCAGAATATAATTCAACACAGTGTCATGTGCTGATATTGTCTGTGTGAGCAGGAGATCAAATGGACGGCATTCCAACCTCAGATAAACTCTGGGCCAAGCTTGAGAGCGACGCCGACGGTCGTATCCAACGCTGGCACCCGCTGCTTGACCATTGCGCCGACGTCGCGGCCTGCTTCGATGCCATCGTGCGCTGCACGATCCTTGGGCAGCGCTTGGCGCATCTGATCGGCCAAGAGAGCCTGACCGAGGTGCAGGTCGCACGGCTGACGGTCCTCGCGGCGCTCCACGATTCAGGCAAGGCAAACGACGGGTTCCAGGCTCAAGCGCGTGGCGGGCCGATCGTGGGACATGTGCGCGAGTTCATTTGCGCGTTGACGACCCGCCAGCCCGGCGCAGCGCTCTTCGAAGCCGTGGGCGCCGTACAGCTCGAAGCGTTCTTCGGCAAACACGCCGTTGAGTTGCTCTTCGCCAGCATCGGTCACCACGGCCGCCCCCCGGCCAAAGATGAGATGCTCGGCCGCACGGCCGGTGGATTCTGGAGCGCCCACGCTCTACAGGGCCTCGCTGAGCTGCGCGACGCCGCCCTGGGCTGGTGCCCGCTCGCAACCGCCGACGCGCCGCCCATGCCGTGCACGCCAGAGTTCGTGCACGCGTTCAACGGGGTCATCACCCTGGCCGACTGGCTCGGATCGGACACGACGTTCTTTGCATACACCGAGCCCGGCGACCCACCCCGATTCGAATGGGCTCAGGATCGGGCACACATGGCCATCGCCGCCATCGGATTGGACCCGCGCGCGGCGCGGTCGGCGATCGGCGACGGCCCAATCGACTTCAGCCGCATCGTGCCTGTTGAGGGCGCGCAGCCCCGTGGCGTGCAAGACGTCATGGCCAAGCTGGCCCTCCCCGACGCCGCGAGCCTGACGATCCTCGAGGCGCCCACGGGCGAGGGCAAGACCGAAGCCGCGCTGCTGCACTATCTGCGGCTCTTTCAGGCCGGGCGGGTGGACGGCATCTACTTTGCGCTGCCGACGCGCGCGCCGGCGCACCGGCTCTACACGCGCATCACGGGCGTCATCAACCGGGTCTTCGAGCGCGACGCGCCGCCGGTGAGCCAGGCCGTACCAGGCTATCTGATGGCCGACGGCGTCGCGGGCCGGCGGCTGCCTGAGTTCAAGGTGCTCTGGGCCGACGAGGCATTCAACCGGCGCCAGCGGGGCTGGTCGGCGGAGCACACCAAGCGCTATCTGGCCGGCGCGGTGGTCGTCGGCACCCTGGATCAGGTGCTGCTGTCGGTGCTCAAGGCGCCCCACACGCATCTGCGGGCAGCGGGTCTTCTGCGGCTGCTGCTGGTCGTCGACGCGGTGCACGCCAGCTCGGTCTACATGGGGCGGCTGCTCGATCTCGCGTTGCGTCGGCTGCACGCTGCCGGCGGCCATACGCTGCTGCTCTCGGCCACCTTAGGCGCCCAAGCGCGCGCGGTTTTCCTTGGCCAGCCCGCGCCCACGCTTGAGGTGGCGGCGGCCACGGCCTATCCGCTGGTCACCGCGACGGGCATCGCGATCCCAACCCGTGCCATCGACGTGCACCGCGACAAAGACGTCGAATGGCGTCTCGCGCCCATCGCCGACGATGACAGCGCGGTGGCAATCCAGGCCCTGACTGCCGCGGCGCGGGGCGCGAAGGTGCTGATCATTCGCAACACAGTGCGCCGCGCCATCGCGACGCAGCAAGCCCTCGAGTCGCTGACTAGATCTGGCCTCGCCGACGGGCGACTTTTTCGGGTGTGTGGCGTCACGACCCTGCATCACAGCGGCTTCGCCTGCGGCGATCGCAACCGGCTCGACGCGCAGATTGAGGTCGACTTCGGCAAGGACGCCAAGGCATCGGGCCGCGTCGCCGTGGGCACCCAGACCATCGAGCAGAGCCTCGATCTCGACGCCGACCTGCTCATCACCGATCTGGCCCCAATCGACGTCCTGCTGCAGCGTATCGGGCGGCTGCATCGTCATCGACGCGAGCGGCCCGCCGGCTTCGTGACCGCTCGCGTTGTGGTGCTGGGGCCCCGAGAGACCAACCTGGCCGCCTACATCCAGCAGTCGGGCGAGGCGCGAGGGTTCGACGGCGTCGGCACGGTCTATCCCGATCTGCGCGCGCTCTCGGCGAGCCGCCAGCTCATCGAGGCGAACCCCACGGTACAGATCCCCCGCGACTGTCGCCGCCTGGTTGAGCACGGCCTGCACGCCGACGCGCTCGCACAGATTGGCGATGCCGACGACCCGCGCTGGCGAGCACACGCGACCGCGCTGTGGGGGGCGCAGGCGCATGAGAGCGACATCGCGCGCGAAGTCAGCCTGCCCTGGTCGACTCCGTTCTCCGAGAGCCGCTTCAAGCTCAGCGACAGCCTCAGAGCGCAGACACACCTGGGCGCGGCCGATCGGCGCGTGGTCTTCGTGACGCCTCAACATGGCCCCTTCGGACGCGAGATCGACGAACTCACCCTGCCCGACTACTGGACGTACGGCGTCGAAGACGACGCGCAACCCACCGCGATCGATGTCGATTCAACCGGCCTGTACTTCACCTTCGGCTCACGCCAGTTTGTTTATGATCGTTTGGGTTTACGACCCATAGATGACGATTGGTCGCGCACGATCTCCTGATCGATCAAGGGCAGAATCCGGAATCGGAGCAGGGCCGGCATCGCAACCACCCTCCTGATCCAAGGGCAGGGCCCAAGGTCAGAACAGGGCCCAAGGTCAGAACCACCCTCCTGATTCAAGGGCAGCGTCAGCCCGCCGGGAGCACCGTCGACGACGACCCTGACGCCAGAATCCGGCCCCAACCGACGGCTTCACCCGCGCCCCAACCTCTCATTGCGCACAACACCGCCCGAAACGCCCATGCCCACCGCCCATCCCCCGATCCGCAGGCGCACCTCTCCCTCGCCGCCACGCAGCTCGCCAGCCTCAATCTGTCGCGTTGATCGCGATACGCCCGCGCCCTATTCGCGCTGCACCACGGCCGGCGCGGGCTCCAGCGCCCCGCACGCCGCGTACCGCACCCACCCGCCCTGCGGGAAGCGCGGCTTGCCACCGTCGACCCACGCCGCCAAGGCTTCGCGCCAGGCGGCCGTGAACGCCTTCACCGCCTGCGACCAAGAATGCTGGTGCAGCTCGACGTTGGGGTATGGCTCGCAGGCCGCGGCGAGCACGCCTACCTACTCTTGGTTGAGCTGATCTTTGGGCACGAAGGTGAAGCGCCCGGCGCGGGCGCGGTCGGTGTATTCGAAGGTCGTGGTGTCGTTGGGGACAAAGCGCAATCGGCGGGGCATCGGCCGGCTCCTGAGTCGGGGGATCTACCCGTCCCATCGGCCAGTGACGCGGCGTGTCGCTGAAAAACTTCGACTTCTTCCAAGCGACGTGAGTGAGAGGGCCCTCCGCCCACGCGGGGATGAATCATGCCGCCCGAGCAAGGCACGCAAGCGCTCTACTGCGCCCCGATCGGGCGCGGGGATGACCCTACTCGGACGCGCAGCCCAGCGGCCCACGCGCCACATAGATCTCGTTCGCGCCATGCCGCGCGTCGTACCAGGCCGTCTCGAAGATGCCTTCGCGCCAGTCGATGACCGCCGAGAAGGAATTGCCGTTCCCGACGCTGACTCGCATGGGCGGCCCGAAAGGCGCGGCGTCCGCGTCGAGGTGGCGGAACCAAATCTCGTTGTTGGCGTTGCGGCGGTCGGTCCATACGACGCCCAGACCCGCACCGGCGGCCGTCACCTCGACCAAGAACGACGATCGCGGGTCAGACGTCACGCGCTGCTCATCGCCCACCCGCGCGCCATTGAGTCCGATCCGGGCGGCATAAATTTCGGTGTTCGCGTCGCGCGTGTCGTACCAGACGGTGACGAACCCGGCGGCATGGCGAGTGATGCGCGGGGCGTTCGCGTTGCCTTCACCGGCCGAGATCTGGCGCTCGGCGCCTTGCGGCGCGCCCTGGGCGTCCAAGCGCTGGGCGAAGACGTCGAAGTCGGCTGCGCGATCGCGGTTGTAGACCACCATCCAGCCCTCACCGACGCCCACCGGCGCGATGGCCGGCACGCTCGCCGGCGATTCACCCGCGGCCACCGCCCGCTGCTCACCGATGGGCTCGCCGGCCGCTGAAATCCGCTGGAACCAGACCTGCGCCAACTCGGCGCGCTCGTCGGTCCACACCAGGCCGAACTCGTTGCCGTCAAAGGCCAACTGGGCACCGACAGCGTTCGCGTTGCTGTTGACGATGCGCACATCGGCGCGGATCACGACGCCGGCAGCGTCGACCTTGGCGAAGCGCACCTGCCCGCGGCCCGTTCGCGTGTTGTGCCAGGCGATGCCGTAGCCGCCGGTGCCGTCCACGGCGATACTCGGTCGAAACTTGTTGCCACCGATCGCGGCGATTCGCACTGCAACGCCCACCGACGCGCCATCGGCATCAAGGCGCTGAGCGTAGATCTCGGCGCCGCCATCGCGGTTGTCGGTCCAAATCACCAACGCGTCATCGCCGCCTCGGGCAATTTGGGGCTGGATCGCCCCGGCCTGGGTCTGTGTGAGGCGGCGCTCGCCCCCGATCAGCCCGGGCACGTCTTCATCGACCTCGCCGTTGCAGTCGTCATCTAGACCGTCACAGCGGTCGTCGAGCGCGGCCGGCGCGCCGGGCAGGCAGCCACGCTCAACGCCGTTGACGCATTGGCTCGGCAACGCGTCGTCGCGGCAGACGCCCGTTCCGCAAATTTCGACGACCACATAGCCCTCGTCGACACGGCCGTCGCAGTCATCGTCAAGCCCGTTGCAGTCGCCGTCATCACCGGTCGGCGCGCTCGGTATACAGGCCGTCGCGACGCCACCGACACACTGGCCGGGCGTCGGCGCGGTGGCGCAGACGCCCACCCCGCATTGACGCTCAGGCTCAAAGCTCTCATCGGTCTGGCCGTCGCAGTCCTCGTCGAGGCCATCGCAGGTCGCGTCGTCGCCGGTGGGTGCGCCCGGCACGCAGTCCCGCGCGACGCCGTCGTCGCAGCCGCTCGCGACCGCCGCGTCACGGCACGCGCCCAACCCACAGCCGACCGCCGGCACGCTCTCGTCGGTCTGGCCGTCGCAGTCCTCATCAATCCCATCGCAGCGCACGTCATCGCCCTCGGCCACGCCGGGCATGCAGGCGCGCTCGACGCCTGCGACGCACGCGCTCGGCTGCGCGTTCTCGGCGCAGCGCCCCTGTCCACAGGCCACTTGCACCAAGAAGCCCTCGTCGATGGATCCATCACAGTCTTCGTCGCGGCCGTCGCAGCTGGCGTCATTGCCCTGGGGCGCTCCTGGCGCACAGACCCGCTCTACGCCGCCCTCACAGGCTGACGCGACGGCCGTCTCGCGGCAGACCCCCTGCCCGCATGCGGCGTCAACCCGATAGCCCTCGTCGGTGACGCCGTCGCAGTCTTCATCGATGCCGTCGCATTGCTCGGCGCGCGGCCCAACCTCGCCCTCGCAGGCGCCGAGTCTGCCGTCGACACACCGGCTTCGGCCCGCGCGACAGGCGCCCACGTCGATCGTCTCGGGTGGCCCGTCATAGCAGACCTCGCCAAACTCGCCTTCATCGATCTGGCCGTCGCAGTCGTCGTCCCGAGCGTTGCATTGCTCGGGTCGATCCTGGGCGGTCGTGCCGCCGGCGTTGGTGCTGCAGCGCGTACCGCCGGCCGGATCGCATTCGACGAAGCCAACCCCGCAGCGGCCCTCACCCTCACATCGCTCGGCCAGGCCGAACCCTTCGTCGGTGGCCCCATCGCAATCATCATCGAGCCCGTTACAGGCTTCGGGACGCACCGGCGTGCCGTCCGGACACAGCGCGATGATCATGCCCTGATCGATCTCGGCGTCGACCTCGGCGTCGACTTCGGCGTCCCCGAACGCACCGTCAGGGATCAGCGCATCGAAGACGTCGCCATCGCGAGCCTCAACCCGCGCGTCGAGGCCGTCGTCTGGCCCCGCGTCGACCGGGAAGGGGTCAAACCCAACCTGCATATCGAGAACAGCGTCCAACGCAGCGTCGGTGGGCAAGCCCTGGTCGACACGCCCGTCGGGCGCTCCGCGATCCGTGAGCGCCGCATCCTCGCCGCCACCATCCACCCGCAGCGCCGGGCTGCCGCCATCGCACCCGGCCGCCAGCCCCATCCAGACCAGCCCGATTGCTCCCAAGCCCCCCAACCGCATCGCATACCTCCTAATTTTGGGGCAGCCTAGACCATTTCATGCTCCGGCGCTTGCGGGGCGAGCGCGCCCCGCGCATCGTGTCGCCATGCGTACTCTTTCTCTGTTACTGCCCGGCTTGGTGCTCGGCGTCTTGGCCTGCGTCGAGACACCAAGCACCCCCACACCCGCGTCCACCCCGTCTGCCGCGCCCCCGCCGATGGCCGAAGCGACGTTGCCACGGGCGCTGCGGGCCACGCTCACCGATCCGCCGACGAAGCGGCTCGACCTCTGGATCACGCCGGGCAGTGTGCATATCGACGAGGGGCCATTATTCGACGCCACGCCGGCGAAACGACGCGCGCAGATCTGGCCGGCTGGTCGACCGGCGGCCACCAAGGTCGCGCCGCTCACGGCCGGCGCGCTTGACGAGGCGGGTATGGCGCGGCTGCGCTCGACGCTGACAGGATCGACGCAACGCGGCGCGAACCCCGCTGACCTGCACTTGATGGCCAGCGCGACCACGCCCTACTCGACGGTGCTGGCCGTGCTCGGTGAGGCCCGCGCGGTGGGGTACAAGCGCTGGTGGGTGCGGGCGCGCGGACGCACCGCGACGGGGGCGTTTCGTATGCGCCGCGCGCGGTGGTGCACCCAAGCCCTCTCAGCGCCGACTCCCTGCACGCTCACCCATGCGCTGATCACCGACACCACGACGTTCTTGCAGAACCGCAGCCACACCGAGGCCGCGTGTGGCGTGCCCCCTGCGCCCGCGCCACCCAAGCCCGACAGCCCTCTCTTTAAGGGTGACCGCGGCGTATGTAAGCAGCTGAAACATCAGGGCAAACAGGTTGCCGCAGCGATCGTCCCGCCGCATCGCCGTCGCATGATTACCGGCACGGTCTGCGCCCATGGCACCGTCGCCGCGTGGCCGACCGCGACGT
>JBNMOZ010000284.1:0-7685 GCA_051276005.1 Bradymonadia bacterium
ACTAACTCGGGTTTTGGGGCCAGTCGATATAGGCCCGAGAGCGTGCGGGTGGTGATCTCTTGGACGTATTTGCCGCGAAACTGGCGCAGTGGTCGACCCATGAGTGGCTCCGAGCATGAGGGCGGGCGAAGGTGCCCACAGCTCCCCATCGGCCGGTCAGAGCGCGTGTCGCAGAGAAAATGAGAAAAGGAGGCTTTTCTGATTCCTACCAGGTTGGTGGAACCTCGACCGGGTTGGTGGAGCCTCGACCGGGGCAGGTTGGTGGAACCTCGACCGGAACCTGTTCTCATTTTTCCGCCAGCCGGCCTCGGAGCCACCCCCGTTCCGAAGAGGAGGAATCAAGCCGCCGGGCCGGAGTCGGAGCCTCCGATCGTGCCGCCCGCGGCTCGAGCGAAGCCCAACCGAGCGCCGAACGCCCGACTCGGAGCCGTCCAGCGCCGAACGCCGGACTCGGAGCCACCCCCGTCCCGAAGAGGAGGAACCAAGCCGCCGGGCCGGGAGTCGGAGCCTCTGGCCGGCGCCAAGCCGCTGGCGACTGGACTCGGCGCCACCCCCCGTCCCGAAGAGGACGAACCAAGACGCCGGGCCGGGAGTCGGTTCCAGCGGTTCCAGCAACCTCGCGATGATAGATACTGGGATTCTTCAGAACACAGGTGCTGCTAGAGGCCATCCGCGAGAGGCTGAAGGGCCTCGCGAAATGCGCTGACCTCGCGGTTGAACCAAAATCCGGCCATCGCCCGGTTCAGGCCGACCCCAATCGGACCAATGAGAAGACCCAACCACCCGAGCGGGTTGTCCTGCAGCGATGCGGGTCCCAAGACCCCACCTACGACCGATCCAACCAGCAGAAACGCGAGGCTCGTTAGCCTGGCGATCCGAATGGCGCGTGGATGTGCCTCGAACTCGACCGCGACCTGACAGCCATCAGAGCGTGCCTCCACGGAGAGCCTGCCGGAGGGCCAGAGCGACGAGAGCCATGAACCCGGCACCCGGTAGAGCTTCACCGATTGGCCTTCACGGTGACCGTAAAGCGCTCGATCCGTCTCCGGTAGGTCCGGCAAGAGCAGCCAGGTCCGCGAGTAGCCTACCCGCTGAAAGCTGAACTTCGGTTCGGCGTCCAGCCACAAGGTGTGTTGGTCGAGCAGTGCTTCTGTGTCGGCCGCACTCCGCGGTGCCTCGATGTTGATCGTGCTTTTCAGGTTCGGTACAAGGAATCTCATCGCGCGAATCTAAACCCATCGTGCTCAGAAAAGGAACATCGAAATGTCGACTGCTTCGTGGCCAAGGAATCACTTCTATTGACCTTGCGCCGTCTCAGCAGCACCCGGTTCCAGCCTCAGGGATCCCCAGGAATTCGAACCAGATTCCGGCCGTTGCGAGGTCGCACCGTTGCGAGGGCTGCGAGGTCGCACCGTTGCGAGGTTGCTGGAACCGCTGGAACCGTTGCGAGGTTGCCGTTGCGAGGTTGCTGGAAGCGGTGGCTCCTGCTCATCCTCAGGCAACCGCCGACCCGATGGCGCAGTGTGGCTCACCCTTTTCAGCCGTACATCTTACGCAGGTTCTTCGCGATCGTGCTCAGCTGCATGTTGCTCGTCCCCTCGTAGATCTTCCCGATCTTCGCGTCGCGATAGAACTTCTCGAGCGGGTACTCCTTCGTAAACCCAACCCCGCCCACGAACTCCACGCACATGCTCGCCGCGCGCTCCGCCACCTGGCTTGAGAACAGCTTCGCCATCGCGGCTTGGTGTACGAAGTTCTGCCCGGCGTCCTTCATACGAGCAGCGTTGTAGACCATGAGCCGGGCCGCTTCGATCTCGGTGGCCACCTGGGCGTACTGAAACTCCAGCCCCTGGAACTCGGCGATCGGCTTGCCGAACTGTTTGCGCTCGAGCATGTAGGCCATCGCGTAATCGAAGGCGCCCTGCGCCAGGCCGACCATCTGGGCGCCAATGCCGATGCGGCCTTCGTTCAGCGTCTCGATGGCGATCTTGTAGCCCTTGCCCACTTCGCCGAGCACGTTCGCGGCCGGCACGCGCACGTCTTCGAGGACCAACTCGGTGGTGCTCGACGCGCGGATGCCCAGCTTGTCTTCCTTCTTGCCGACGCTGAAGCCCTCGAACTCGCGCTCGACGATGAACGTCGTGATGCCGCGGTAGCCCTTGTCGAAGTCGACGTTGGCCATGACCAGGTAGTACGAGGCCTCCTTGCCGTTGGTGATCCACAGCTTGGTGCCGTTGAGGATGTAGTCGTCGCCGTCTTTGACCGCCTTGCACTTCAGCGCGAAGGCGTCGGATCCCGACGACGGCTCGCTGAGCGCGTAGGCGCCGACCTTCTGCGTCGCGAGCTTCGTCAGGTACTTCGTCTTCTGCTCTTCGGTGCCCCAACGCAGGAAGGCGTTGTTGACCAACGTGTTCTGCACGTCGACCAGCACCGAGACGCTGGGATCGATCCGCGCCAAGGCCTCGACGGCGAGGATGGCGGTGAAGAAGCTGGCGCCGGTGCCCTCATAGGCCTCGGGCACCTCGATGCCCATCAGCCCCATCTCGAACACCCCCTTGAGCACCGCCGGGTCGAGCGTGGCCTTCTCGTCCATCTCGGCGACCTTGGGCCCGATTACGTCTTTGGCCCAGCCAAAAACCGCGTCGCGGAAGGTCTTCTCGTCATCGGTCAAGTCGGTCAGGGGGCGAACCTGCATGTCGGTCTCCATGGGTAGAATCGAGCGCAGCCTGTTGTACGCACGTGGCGGTCGTCAAGAGGCAGATGTCGCAGGTTTGGGAAGGTGGCAAACTGGCCCAAGGTCAGTTGTATTTTCAGCAGAATGCGAAGGTCGCTGACCGTCAGAAAGGCCCAGCGAAGCGAGTCACAATCAGGGCGCGCCCGAAAATGGTTCGGTAGTCGGCCCATCGGGCGCTGAGAGCGAACGCGAGCCGCGACCGAGCGCAACGTCGACCCGATAGTCACGAGCTGCGAGCGAGCTGCGAGCGCAGCGAGCCGCACCACGCGCAGTGTCCGAGTCGCTTTGATCCGCCGGCATTGCCGGCTTCGGCCGCAAAGCGAGACCAGAGAGAGCGAAGCGCGCAGGAGCCCGACGACGAGCACTGGAGAGAATGGCGGTCCCCGGCGAAGCCGGGCCGGACCGAGCATGGTGCAACGTAAGGACTGCGCGAGATTTAGGAGTCGTTAGTGGGCGGAATCGCAGCGAGCAGACGTGAGCACGCCGCCAGCCCCACAAAGAGCCCGTAAACGGTCCAGATCGCAGCGATCACCCGATGGCACGCCAGTCCTGACCAAAGAGAAGGAGACAGTCGCAAGCAGCCGGGACCAAGGCCGCAGCCCGATCACCCACCACCCACACTCATAAAGCGCGAGAGGACCCCGCGCTTCGATTCAAACCGATCAGGCCTGCTCGGCAGTCACCCGCGCCTGCATGGCCTTACGCGCCAGCCAGATGCCAGGAATCAAGCTGAACAACACCAGAAACAGCACCTCGGGCTCAGCACCGCTGCCGCCGCCACCACCGCCGCCGGGGGGCTGCCCGCCCGCACCTGCCATGGCCTGACCGACACCCAGTGTGAGTGTCGCGATCGCCGTCGTAAGGAATGTCCGCATGTCAGCCTCCTACCAGGATTACGGGGCAAGTATAGCGAGCGTCGCGGCGATGCCAAGTGAAAAATCCAGCTAAAAGGTAAACTTACAGACTGATCTCGCCGCCACATGTCGCCGCCGATTGCAGACGCCGTCCGACTGTAGAAAGCTTAAGTCGATTTTCGCGGCGCGGACCTCTGGGTGCGCGACCCTCAATTTCGCTCGCCTTTGGCAGACCGGAGACTCGTGTCGATCACACGCCGTGGATTCATAAACGGGCTGGGTGCTTCGCTGCTCGCCGCGCCCTTCACTCGCATTCTGACCGGGCAGGCGCAGGCGCAGATGCCCGGCCGAGCGCGCCGGCTGGTGGTCTTCACGTCGCCCAATGGCTGCATTCACAATCGCTGGCGCCCTGCCGGCGGTGAGCGCGACTTCGTGTTGCGCCCCGGCAGCGTGCTCGAACCGCTGGCCGACTGGCGCGATCGGCTGCTCATCGTCGACGGGCTCAACTTCCTGACCGGCAACAACCACGAGGGCGGCCAGGCGGCGATGCTGACCAATGGCGGCGGCGCAGGCACCCAAACGCGCGGCATGTCGCTCGATCAGTTCGTGGCCGGCCAAATCGGCGCGCAGGATCGCTTCAGCTCCCTTGAGTTTGGCGTGCTGACCGATATTTGGGGCGCCAACCAGCAGACACGCGTCAGCTATCGCGGGCCGGGCGAGTTGGTGCACCCAGATTCGGATCCGCGGCGCGCGTTTGGTCGTATGTTTGGCGATCTGGCGGGCGGCGTCGACGCCCAGGCGCGCTTGCGACTGCTTCGGCGCAGTGTCCTCGACGCCCAACGCGCTGAGCTGGCCGACCTGCGACGGCGCGTTGGACGTACCGAACAGATCAAGCTTGAGGCCCATCTGGATGCGGTGCGCAGCGTCGAGCAGTCGCTCTTCAGCGATGTGGTCTGTGGCGCACCCAACGCGCCGGATGCGCTCAATAAGGACGTCAACGACAACGTGCCCGCCCTGCTCTCGGCGCAGATCGATCTCGCGGTCACTGCCCTGGCCTGCGGCATGACCCACGTCACGTCGATTCAGCTGAGCCACACCGTCAGCCCGGTGGTCTACACCTGGGCGGGCAACCAAGACGGCCATCACTCGCTGTCGCACGCCGACGATGGCCAGGTGGCCAAGGTGCAGGCCTTCGTCGACGCCGAGCGCTGGATCGCCGGGCAGTTCGCGCAGTTGCTCGATCGCCTCGCCGCGACGGACGATCCCGAGGGCGACGGCAGCTTGCTCGACTCGACGGTGGTCATGTGGGCCAAGGAGATGGGCGATCCGCGGGCGCATGTCTGTGAGGCGGTGCCCTTCGTGCTCGCCGGCGCGGTCGACGGCGGCCGCTATTTGCGGGTCAACGGCGACTCGCACAGCAAGCTGCTGGTGAGCGTGGCCCGCATGTTCGGGGCCGACATCGACACCTTCGGCGATCCGACGACCGCCCAAGGCGGGCTCGCGGGGGTCATGTGATGCGACGCCTTTGCTTGCTGATGATCGTCGCGCTTTGCGGCTGCGATGACACGCCCGACAGCCAGAGCGACGGCGCCCTGCCCCCGGGGCCGGAGCCGGGCGCGAACCCCGAGCCGGGCGCGAACCCCGAGCCGGGCGCGAACCCCGAGCCGGGCGCGAACCCCGAGCCTGAGCCCGCCGACTGCGTCTCGACCGCCGACTTCTACATCGATCAGGTGTACACGCCGGTCTTCACGAGCACTTGCGTGGCCTGCCACATCCCCAACGGCGTCGCGGGCCAAACGCGCTTGCTGCTGCGCGGGCCCGCCGACATCGACGCCGATCTGGCTGCCCTGGCCGAGTTGGCCGCCGAGGAGGTGCAGGGCACGTCGGTGTTGCTGCTCAAGCCCAGCGCCACGCACCCCGACGGGCATGGCGGCGGCATGGTGCTGTCGATCGGCGCCCAGGGCTATCGCGATCTGGCTCATCTGGCCGATCGCCTGACCGGTCGACGCGATGAATGCGGCCAACTCATCGATGACGTCGAGCCGCCAGAGGCACCGGCCGACTGCGCCGAGCCCCCGCCCGGCCTGCGTGGATTGCGTCGCCTGAGCCACGCCGAATACGCCAACACGATCCGCGACATCTTGGGCGTCGACTTCGACGCGCGAGGCGCCTTCACGCCCGACCGAGTGGTGCACGGCTTCGACAACAGCGCCGGCGCCTTGACCGTGACGGCGCTGCTGGCCGACCAGCAACGCGCGGCCGCCGAACAGATCGCGACCGCCATGACCGTGCCGCCACTGGTGGACTGCGCCCCGTCAAACGTCTGCGCCCGCAGCACCGTGCGCGACCTGGGCGCGCGCCTGTTTCGCCGCCCGCTCACCGCCGACGAGGTTGAGCGCTACTTCGAGATCTACGCGCTCGCCGCGGATGATGGCTTCGAGGCCGGGGTGCGCTGGATCGTCGCCGCCATGCTGCAATCGCCGCACTTCCTGTACCGCACCGAGTTGGGTCGCCGGGTGGCCGACGGCTTCGCGCTGACGTCGTTCGAGATCGCCGCCGAGCTGAGCTACCTGTTCTGGCAGACCGCGCCCGATGCCGAGCTGCGCGCCCTCGCCGCAGACGGTCAGCTGCTCGACCCGGCCGAGATCACGACGCAGGCCACGCGCCTGCTCGCCAATGCGCGCAGCGCGACGGTCATGGCCCGCTTCAGCGAGCAATGGCTCGACATCGACGACCTGGGGATCGTGTCGCGGGACGCCGAGGTGTACCCCGAGTTGACCCCCGCGCTGCGCGCCGACATGGCCGAAGAGACCCGCCGCTTCGTCACCACGCTCTGGCGGTCGGGCGGCGGCCTGGCCGACCTGTTCACCGCGACATCGCGCGAGATGAGCCCGGCGCTGGCCGCTCATTATGCCCTGCCCGCGCCCGGCGACATGGGCATGGGGGCCTGGGACGCCGTCGATCTGACGGGCTCGCCGTACGGCGGCATCTTGAGCCACGGCAGCGTGCTCACGCGCCACGCTCTGCCGGCGAACAGCTCGCCGATCCATCGCGGCATCATGGTGCGCGAGCGCATGCTCTGTCAGGAGCTGCCAGATCCGCCCGCGAACCTCGACACCTCGCCTCCGGCCGTCGATGCCAGCCTCAGCACCCGCGATCGCTACACCCAGCACGCCAGCGACGTGGCCTGCTCGGGCTGCCATCGGCTGATCGACCCCATCGGCTATGCGTTTGAGCACTTCGACGGCATCGGTCGGCATCGCGAGCGAGACGGCATGCACCCGATCGACGCCAGCGGGCGCATCGTGCAGGCCCAGGGCGACGACATCGCCATCGACGGGCTGGCGTCACTCGGCGCCGCGCTCGCCGAGAACGATGCGGTGCGCGACTGCTATGTGACCCAGTGGATTCGGTACGGGTTCGGCGTCGACGACAGCCTGCCGATGGCCTGCTACGTCAACCACTTGGGGCGCGACATGGAGGCCCTCTCGGACGTGCTGCCGGCCCTGACCGCCACCACTCACTTTCGGCTGCGCGTCGGCGGAGACGCCGAAGAGGACGTGCCGGGCGCTGGGTTGGTGCCCACCGAACCCGGAGAGATCGTCGAGCCCCCCATCGAGCCCGAGCCGATGCCCGAGCCCGAGCCGGGCCCAGCAGATGGCGCTGTGCTCGAGGTGCGCGAGGCGTCGCGATGGGACACCGGCTATTGCGCAGACGGCGTCGTGACCAACCCCACCGACGCCGACATCGTGTGGCGGGTCACCCATGGGGTCGAGGGCACGATCAACAACCTCTGGAACGCCGAGCGCGACGCCGACTCAGGCCGCGTCACCTTCACCGGTCTGGAGTGGAACGGCACGATCGGGCCCGGTCAGTCCGCTGACTTCGGGTGGTGCGCTCAGCTGTAGCCGCTCAGCTGTAGCCGCTCAGCTGTAGCCGCTCAGCTGTAGCCGCTCAGCTGTAGCCTCGCTGCTGAGGCGGGGCCGCTCAGGGCGCCGCGCGGCAGCAGCGAAAGCCCATGTCGTCGGCGAAGAAGACGCTGCTGATGAAGTAGGGCACGTCGCAGCTGGCGTTCTCGGTGCGAAACATCACCGCGT
>JBNMOZ010000285.1:0-7680 GCA_051276005.1 Bradymonadia bacterium
CGTGTCGCCGAGCAGCGTCTCGCCGGGCAGCGTCTCATCACTGATCTGCATCTCGGCGATATGGCCTCGGATGGCGACGACGTACCCGACGAGGATGACCGCCGAGATGAGCTGGACGATCGTGGGGCCGAGCATGTTCGAGAGCAGGTAGAAGATGCCGGCCAGGAACATGAAAGTGAAGTTGAGGAAGTTGTTTACGGCGAACGTCTGCCCGCGCATGCCGGGCGGTGGAGCGTCCTGCAGATAGGCCTGCACCGAGACGATGCCCAACGCGCCCACCGCACCGATGGCGGCCAGCAGCGTGATCGCGACCCAGAAGCCGCCATTGTCGCGGGTGAAGACGGTGCCGATCAGCAGCAAGCCGGCCTGCAAGACCAGCATGCCGACGGCCCCGACCATGACCACCTTGCCCAAGCCCAGCCTCTTGGTCAGCCGCGGTGCGGCGACGCTGCCGATGATGATCCCGATCGAGATCGCCGCCAGCAGATAGCTCAGCTCCGTCGCGTGGTTGGCGGGGATCGACAGGTAGCCGGGCTTGCTCAGCCCGTTGACCGCCTGGTTGAGCACCGCGCTGTTGAACCAGAAGAACGAGTTGAGCAGCACCAAGGCGAAGAGGCCCTTAGAGGCGCGCAGCGTCTTGATGGTCTTGAAGATGTCGCCGAAGGGGCTGCGCGAGATGCGCTGCTCGGGCTTTTGCGGCGCCAGGGGCTCGATGCGCACCGCGATGAGCGCGCCGATGATGGCGAAGCCCACGCAGAATACGCCCGGCACCCACAGGGCAGGGGACGGCGCCATGGGCCCGAAGTGGTCCATGATCGGCCCGGCGATGGCTTGGCCGGCGAGCAGCGCCAAGAAGGTGGTCATCGTGATCATGCTGTTGGCCGGCATCAGCCGCTTCGGCTCAACCAGCTCGGGGATCACCCCGTACTTCGACGGCCCAAAGAACGCCGACTGGATGCCCATGATGCCCAGCACCACCAGCATCAGCGCCCAGCTCATGGTCATGAACGCCACGATGCCCAGGCCCATGACGCCGATCTCGGCGATCTTCATTCGGACGATGATCGTGCGCTTGGAGTAGCGCTCGCTCAGGTCGCCAGCGATGCCGCTGAACAGCACGAACGGCAGCGAGAAGACCGCGAAGGCGAGCCCCTGCAAGTCCCTGCCGGGGAAGAGCACCAGCACGGCCAGGATCAGGATGAGCTGCTTGAACAGGTTGTCGTTGAACGCGCCAAAAAACTGCGCGCCGACGAGCGCATTGAACCCGCGCGGGCGACGACGATTCACGTAGGTATGGCCTATGCTTCGGGGTTGAAGGCCGTCTTGAGGCGCTTGCGGATCGACGCCTCGAGGCGCACCGGGTCGACTAGACGGCGGGCGAGCACGCCCAGCTTGACCTCGACGTCACAGCTGGTGTCGGTGACGTTGATGCCGCCCGAGACGCCGGTGCCTTTGAGCTTGGCCGTAGTGCCCGACCAAACCGACTTGACGCCGTACTTCTTCATCATCTCTTCGAAGGCGCTGATCTTGCCCACCGCGTCGACGGCAGACGTGTGATGCGGCTCGCTGACCTTGATCACGGACATGCGACTCTCCAGTAGTTTTTGTCCAACGAACATCGGGTTTCCCCAATCAACATCGGGTTTCCCCAACCAACATCGGGTTTCCCCAACCAACATCGGGATGTTGCCCTACCTTCGTAGACTTTTGCGGCCCGATTTGCTAGTCACCGGCGCAATTGAAGCGGAACCCGCGCGCGATTAGCGACATCAAAACGCGTACACGGGATTGGCGTGAACCCAAGACTCGAGGAGGCAGTTTCATGAGCGGCCAGACGCTCACCCTCAAAGACACCACGATCGGCAAAAAAGCGATTATGGCGGTCACCGGGGTGATCATGGTGGGCTTCGTGTTCACCCATATGGCGGGCAACCTGCAAGCGTATGCCGGTCGAGAGACCTTCAACGCCTACGCAGCTTTCCTGCACAGCATGCCGGGCATCCTCTGGGTCGCCCGCAGTGTTCTGCTCGTGTCAGTCGCGCTGCACGTCTGGGCCGCCATTGGCTTGGTGCGGCTCAATCGCGCCGCGCGCCCGGTGCGCTATCGAACGCACCAGACGCTCGTGACGACATATGCGGCGAAGGTGATGCCGGTGGGCGGCTTGATCGTCCTGCTCTTCATCATCTTCCACATCATGCACCTCACCCTCGGGGCCGTGCCGGGTCTGGAGCATCGCGGGTGGCAAGACGCGTACTTCAACTTCGTGGTTGGCTTTCAAAACCCCATAATTTCGGGCGTCTACATCATCGCGAACATCTTCCTGGGGATGCACCTGTTCCACGGCGTGTGGAGCATGATGCAGACGCTGGGTCTCAGCCACTCGCGCTTTAACGCGCTGCGCAAGAAGGCGGCCCTTGGGCTCGCCATTCTCATCGCAGGTGCAAACATCTCATTCCCGATCGCCGTCTTAG
Source organism: Bradymonadia bacterium (assembly GCA_051276005.1). Lineage (GTDB taxonomy): Bacteria > Myxococcota_A > Bradymonadia > UBA7976 > UBA1532 > JBNMOZ01. The sequence goes on from JBNMOZ010000285.1 coordinate 2,472, forward strand.
CCGGCGTGATCAAATAGGGGGCCCGGACATGGAGCTACGCTCAAACGCGCCCTCGGGCCCGATTCAAACCGCCTGGGATCGACACCGCTTCGACATGAAGCTCGTCAACCCGGCGAACAAGCGCAAGTTCAACGTCATCGTGGTTGGCACCGGCCTGGCCGGGGCTTCGGCCGCCGCTACGATGGGTGAGCTGGGCTATAACGTCACCGCGTTCTGCTACCAGGACAGCCCGCGGCGTGCGCACAGCATCGCCGCTCAGGGTGGCATCAACGCCGCCAAGAACTATCAGGGCGACGGCGACAGCATTCATCGGCTGTTCTACGACACCGTGAAGGGCGGCGATTACCGCTCACGCGAGGCCAACGTCTACCGCCTCGCGCAGGTGTCGGTGAACATCATCGACCAATGCGCCGCGCAGGGAGTGCCGTTCGCACGTGAGTACGGCGGCATGCTCGCCAACCGCAGCTTCGGCGGCGCTCAGGTCTCGCGCACGTTCTACGCCCGCGGCCAGACCGGCCAGCAGCTGCTTTTGGGGGCCTATCAGGCGCTCGAACGCCAAGTCGAAGCCGGCAAGGTCAAGGTCCACGCCCGCACCGAGATGCTCGAGTTGATCGTCATTGACGGCCGCGCGCGCGGCATCGTGACGCGCAACCTGATCACCGGTGAGGTCAAGACGCGTATGGCCGACGCCGTGGTGCTCGCCTCGGGCGGTTACGGCAACACCTTCTACCTGTCGACCAACGCGATGGGCAGCAACTGCACCGCGGCCTGGCGGGCGCACCGCAAGGGCGCGTTGTTCGCCAACCCCTGCTACGTGCAGATTCACCCGACCTGCATCCCGGTGCACGGCGAGCAGCAATCCAAGCTCACTTTGATGAGCGAGTCGCTGCGCAACGACGGTCGCGTGTGGGTGCCCAAGAACAAGGCCGACGTGCCGCGGGCCATCAAGGACCCCAACAGCATCGCCGAGGCCGATCGCGACTACTATCTCGAGAGCAAGTACCCGGCGTTCGGCAACCTGGTGCCCCGCGACATCGCCTCGCGCAACGCCAAGATCGCCTGCGACGAAGGTCGCGGCGTAGTCGACAGCGGCCGGGCGGTGTTCCTCGACTTCAAGGACGCCATCAACCGCTTGGGCGAGAGCACGATCACCGATCGCTACGGCAACCTCTTCGAGATGTACGAGCGCATCACCGACGAGTCGCCCTACAAGATGCCCATGCGGCTCTTCCCGGCGGTGCATTACACGATGGGCGGCCTGTGGGTTGACTACAACCTGCAGAGCAACGTGCCCGGCCTGTTCGTGATCGGCGAGGCGAACTTCTCCGATCATGGCTCCAACCGCCTGGGCGCCAGCGCGCTCATGCAGGGTCTGGCCGACGGCTACTTCGTGTTGCCGTACACCATCGGCAACTACCTGGCCGAGGTCGGCCCCAGTGAGGTCACGTCGGAGCACGCCTCGGCGAAGGCCGAGATGGAAGCCGTCAAGACCCAGATGAGCACGCTGCTCAACATCAACGGCAAGCGCTCACCGTCGTCGTTCCACCGCCAGTTGGGTCAGATTTGCTGGGACAAGGTCGGCATCTCGCGCAACGAGGCGGGTCTGACCGAAGCGGTCAGCGAGATCCAGGAGCTGCGGTCGGAGTTCTGGGAGAACGTCAACGTGCCCGGCAGCGCGGGCGACTTCAACCAGACGCTCGTGGCGGCCAACCGGGTCGCTGACTTCCTCGAGCTCGCCGAGTTGATGGCCCGTGATGGGCTCGACCGGGCCGAGTCTTGCGGCGGTCACTTTCGCGAAGAGTCGGTCTCGCCCGAGGGCGAGGCGCTGCGCAACGACACCGACTACAGCTACGTCGCGGCCTGGGAGTACGCCGGCCGAAATGGCACGCCGACGTTGCACAAAGAGGTCCTCGACTTCGAATACGTCAAGCTGGCACAGCGGAGCTACAAGTGATGCGTCTCACCCTGCACGTCTGGCGACAGAAGAAGGCGACCGACAAAGGCGGCTTCGAGACCTATACGCTCGAGGGTGTGAGCCCCGAGAGCTCGTTCCTCGAGATGATGGACCAGCTCAACGAGCAGCTGCTCGGCACGGCCAAGGAGCCGGTGGCGTTCGATCACGACTGCCGCGAGGGCATCTGCGGCTCATGCGGCATGGTCGTCAACGGCGTCCCGCATGGTCCCCGCGAGCTCACCACCACCTGTCAGCTGCATATGCGCACCTTCAAGGATGGCGACGAGCTGTGGATTGAGCCCTGGCGGGCGCGGGCCTTCCCGATCATTCGTGACCTGGTGGTCGACCGCGGGGCTTTTGACCGCATCATCCAGGCCGGTGGCTATATTTCGGTGAACACCGGCTCGGTGCGCGACGCGAACGAGCAGCCGATCGGCAAGGCGATCGCGGACTACGCGATGGACGCCGCCGCCTGCATCGGTTGCGGTGCCTGCGTCGCCGCTTGCCCGAACGCGTCAGCCATGTTGTTCACCGCCGCGAAGGTGGGCCACTTGGGCCTGCTGCCGCAGGGGCAGCCTGAGCGGGGTCCGCGCGCCCTGAAGATGGTCGCGCAGATGGACGCCGAAGGCTTCGGCGGCTGCACCAACCATGGCGAGTGCCAAGCGGCGTGCCCCAAGGGCATCAGCGTCGACTTCATCGCGCGCATGAACCGCGACTTCCTCAAGGCCGGCGCCACGACGCGCGCCTTGCCTGCGGCGCGCAAGGCCCCCGCCCGCTGACCCGCCTCGCGGCCCCGTCCAGCGGGCCGTGCTTTGCGCGCCAAGCCGCGTATTGGTCCAAGTGAGACCTACATATTGTGTAGGTCTCCTGCGCCCGACCACCGCGTCATCCTCTACATCACATGCTGCAACCCGATGGCTTTGGCGCGCCCGAGGTGCGCGCCTTCACCCTCTGACTTTGCTCAGTGGGTGTGCTTGCCCTTGCCCTTGCCGTGCTCGTGATCGTCCGGCACGTCGTGGTCGTCGCTGGCGGGCGCAGCGGGGGCCGCCGCGGCCGCCATCATCATGGCTGCGGTGGGAGGGATCTCGGTGCCACAGCCGCGAAGCGCGCCGCCTTGATATGGGTTGGTGGGCACGCTGCCGATTTGTAGCCAGCGTCCGGGGGCCTTGTCGCAGTCGTATACGGCCATGGAGACGCGGGCCGGCGGATAGGCCTCCATCGCGGCGATGACGAGGGCGCTGACGCCGCGAAAGGCCAGCCGGGCTGCGACAAGATCGGCATCTTTGAACTTGAACGCGGCAGTGGCCAACTCTGGCTGGTGGTTCTTCTTGGCGGCCAGCATCAGCATGCCCGCCCACTTTCGCGCTTCGGGCAGGTCGTCTTCGACGAGCGCTTGACGCACCTTGAGGTAGGGCTTGACGAGCTTCGCGAGCACGATCGCCGGGTCGTTGGGATCCACGGCTGCCTTGGCGTCGTGATCGTGGCCCGGCGCGGCAAAGGCGATGGATGTCGTCGACAAGAGGACGAAGAGGGCGATCAGGCGCATGATGGTGTCTCCAGGCTGGCCGCCCGAGTGCTGCGCGGCGGGACGTTGGGGCGTGAATGTGCTGGAGCGTACGGAAATCTTTGGTCGCAGACTCAGAAATCTGCCGACTTTATCGCTCTGGACGGGTGTGGGCGCGCTTTAGGCTGCGTGGCACGGCAAGTGAAAAGCATTGGGTACAGCGGGGGCGTACCGGGGCATGATGAGGCTGGATTCGACCGCCGAACCCGCGCCGCAGCCTGAGCCGCGACCCGATGTCGACGGCGGCATGGAGTCAGCGCCTGAAAGTGAGTGACCGATGGTAGACGCCCGACTCGGATTGTTGATCGCCTGTGTGCTGGGTGGATGCATCGACGAGCCGGCCCCGGCCGGTGGCGATGCTTCGCCGCCGACTGAGCCCGCGGCGCAGCCGGCTCCTGCGCCGCAGCCCGAACCCGCGCCGCAGCCAGAGCCCGCGCCGCAGCCGGAGCCCGCGCCGCAGCCAGAGCCCGCGCCGCAGCCCGAGCCCGCGCCGCAGCCCGAACCCGCGCCGCAGCCCGAACCCAACCCGGGACCCGAGGTGCCGCAAATTCGTGAACCCGCGTTGCATCGCGCTTTCCCCGAAGCGTGCGACGATGAGCGCCCGCCCAGCAACCCGATCGACGAGCCGGGCGCAGAGTGTCAACTCGACGCGGATTGCGTCGATGGCCGAAACGGGCGGTGTGTCTACGGACGCTTCCCGACGTGCACCTATGACGCGTGTCTGACCGACGCAGAATGCTCCAACGCCAACGGGGGCGGCGTCTGCGCGTGCGAGGGCGCGTCGCTTGGCGACGCCAACGCCTGCTATGGCGGCGACTGCCAGACCGATCTCGATTGTGACACCGGCTATTGCTCGCCCAGCTTCGGCGATTGCGGCGACTACAGCGGGTTCATCGCCTACTACTGCCATACGTTCGACGGCGAGTGCATCGACGACGCTGACTGCGGCGGCGGCGGTGCGTATTGCGCCTTCATGCCCCAGCGCGGCCATTGGGCCTGCTCAAACAGCCACTGCGACGGAAAGTGAGCGCCTCGATGCGACGATTTATCCTGTTGGCGACCGCCTGCTTTGCCGTCGGCGGTTTTGCTGCTGGCTGCATCGAAGACAGCACGTCGGGTCCTGATCCCGAGCCCAGCGCGGAGCCCGAGCCCAGCGCCCAGCCCGAGCCCAGCCCGCCTGAGCCCAGCCCGCCTGAGCCCAGCCCGCCCGAGCCCGACGTGATGCCCGAGCCGGAGCCGGAGCCGCCGATTCGCGTGCCCGCGAAGCATCGCCCCGCGCCGATCGACTGCGACGACGCGCGCGGGCCAGGCGCGACCCCCGAAGAGGGCGGCGCGCCGGTCGATTGCCTGACCGATGACGACTGCCCGGATGGCGACAACGGGCGCTGCACCGGCAACGGCCATGACGGCTGGTATTGCACCTATGACCGCTGCTTCGCCGACGCGGACTGCGATGGCGTCTGCCAATGCGGCGGCGGCTTCCGCTCGGATCATAACGTCTGCCTCGGCGGCGACTGCCGAGTTGACGCCGACTGCGGCGCGGCGGGCTTCTGCTCACCCAGCTTCGGCGACTGCGGGGCCTACACCGGCGTAAACGCGTACTACTGCCATACGTCAGACGACACCTGCATCGACGACGCAGATTGCGAGGGCGAGCCGCAGTTCGGCTTCGACCCGTACTGTGCGTTCAA
>JBNMOZ010000286.1:0-7635 GCA_051276005.1 Bradymonadia bacterium
GCAGCGGGTGCAGGCCGTCTCGCCGCTTGGTCTCTCGCAATTGCAGCGCCATTGCGACACGCTCCCAAAGATGAGCGGACACCCAAGCCCACCCGTCACGGGCAATCCGGTTCGGACGTTCAGTCCCTCCGCCTGCTCGACGCAGCCCGCGAGATCTGCCGTGGCGCGGCCCGCCGCAACGATCCGATCAGCATCCGCCCCAAACCACCCGTCGATGGCCTGCGGTGGCCGCTGCACCGGCACGTCGTTGCTCGAGGTGCCCAACTGCGCGGCCAGACGGGCAATGCTCTCATGCGCCAAGCCGAGCGCCATGGCGGTCTCACCGGCCCGGATCAACCGCGCCACGCCATCGAAGTCGACCGCCTCGATGCGGGGGCGCGCCCCCTGCCCCGCCGCGAATGGGGCCATCTCGGCCAGCTCAACGACGGCATCCCGGGCGATCAACTGCGCGTCGGCAGGCCCAATCTCTAGCCGATCGGCGGCCGCGTCGAAGCGCTCGGCACACCGCGCCGCGGCCACAGTCAACGGTGTGTCCGTGATGCCGGCGCCTTCCAGAAGTGCTGCGAGACTCGGCCCTTCGGCGTCTCCAACCCGAAAGCGACTGTCGATCAGCCGGGCAATGAATGGATGGTGCGCAATGACCTCGCGAACCGGCCCGTTGCTCGTCCGCACGATACGCTGCGTCAGCAACCGCACTCAGACATCCCCTGGCGCATCGAGTTCATCCAACGCAGCGAACTCCTTCTGGGTCTCGAGGGCATCAGCGTCGAGCTCATCGAGGTCGTCATACGTCGCGAAGCTGTCGTCGGTGATCCGCGACCGCACGAGTCCGGCGAAGCGCGCGTAGTCAGCCGCCTCGCCGATGTTGATCGCGCCTTCGAGGTAGGCGACCAGCGGATGCGGATCGCCCGCCAGTTCGCGCTGGTTGAGACACGCCAGATCAGCACGAAGCTGGGGCGCCTCATCTGCGAACGTTGGCAGCGTCAATCCGTCCAGCCGGGCTTGCAACGTCTCTCGCCCCCCAACCAAACCGGCCCGCAGGCCTGCCGCCACCAGCGTCTCAATCTCAGCGGTCGAAAGCAGCGTCATCAGGTGTCCTCGTTGAGGGGAATCCACTTCCCATGAAAGCCAAACGGCACTCGCCCCGGCAGCATCACCCGCGCGATGGGTCCGGCCTCGAGGTTCGACGCGTCGAGGATCGAAAGCTGGCTGCGGCCCTCGGCCTTGTCGAAGACGTAGCTGAACAGCCAGCCCTCGTCATCGCCTGCGCCACCTGGCACGAAGAGCGCCTCGTCCGTCTGGTAGTTCTCGGCGTAGACGTACTCGCTGACGGCGCCGTCTTGCAGGTCGAACTTGTGCACGCGGCTGATGTCGGTCTGGCCGGGCACGGTGGAGTGCACGGCGAAGCCATAGCGGTTCTGCAGGCCGACGCGGCGCGGATCGATCATGGGAAATTCGACCGCGTGCTCGGCGACGGCAGCGGAGGAGACCCGGGTGCCTTCGACCGGATTGAGCACCCACTGCCACAGGCTGGGCGGCTGATCGCCTTCGAAGTCGTGCACGCCGTTCTTCCACATCGTGGGGTGGCGCACTGCGGTGAGCACGACGTCGCCGTTGGCGTCTTCCCAGGCGTTCATCACGTGGAAGACATAGCAAGGATCGATGTCGATCCACATGACGTCGCCGCCTGCGCGCGGCATGACGCCCAAGCGTGCGCCGTGTGCCTCGGGATCCCAGTTGAACGGGAAGTCGGCCCCCGCCATCGCCGCCGGGAAGTCGAAGACGATGGGCAGATCCATGAAGATCGTCCAATTCGTCGTGATGGCGAAGTCGTGCATCATGACCGACGCGGGCAGGTCGACCTGCATGCTCGTGGTGAGCGCGCCCGAGGCGTCGGCGATGTGATAGGTCAGGTACGGCGGCAAGAACCAATAGCCAAAGAAGATCAGCTCGCCGGTCACCGGATCGATCTTGGGGTGCGCCGTCATGGGGCGCTGGAGCTCACCGCCGAAGGTATGCGCGCCGACGGTCGACAAGTCGGTGTCGAGATGAAACGGCAGCCCCACCTCGCCCAGGGTCAGGATCTTGCCGGCGTGATGCACCAAGCTGACGTTGCTGGCGTTGTCCTCAATCGTTGGAATCGGCCCGTCGGCCTCGCCGCGAAAGCCGGGCGTCTGGATGTAGCGGTTGCGATACCAGAGGGCCTCGCCGTTCTCAATGCGCACGCCGTGCACCATGCCGTCGCCCAGGAACCAATGCCGCGACTCGCCCGACTGCGGGTTGGAGCCGTTGCGCAAATACATGCCGTCGAGCTCGGGCGGCAGCGCGCCCTCGACGACCAACTGCATGGTGTCGACCTCGGCCGTGACCGGCGCATAGTTGCCCGTCAGCCAGAACGGCGCGTCGGGATCGTAGGGCACCGGGTCGCCGCCCGCGCCGCCCATGCCGCCCATGCCGCCCGTGCCGCCCGCGCCGCCCATGCCGCCCGCGCCGCCGTCAACGACACGCGCTCCGGCGCCCTCGTCGCAGCCCCAAAGGGCCATCAGCGCCATGCCAGCACCGGCCGCGTGCATGAACTCGCGCCGCGTCTTCGCTCCCGCCATCTCAATCCCCCATCGATCTTGAGCGTCGCCGATCAGCCCGGCGTCAACGCGAACCCGTCTTCGTCGTAGATGCGGTCGAACCAGTCGGCATAGGTCTTCTCGACGGTCTTGCGCTTCACCTTCATGGTCGGCGTGAGCTCACCGTTCTCTTGGCTGAAGTCGCGGTCCAAGATGGCAAAGCGCTTCACCTTTTCGACCTGCGAGAGCTGGGCGTTGCCCTTGGCCACGGCGGTCCGCATGCGCTCGACAAACTCGGGCAGCGCGGTGATCGGCGCCATCGCCTCAGCCAGCGCGGGGGTGCGCCCGGCGGGGTTGGCCATCAGCTCGGCGGTGCGCGCCTTGACCGTCGCCTTGTCGACCAGACCCCGGGTGAGCCCGAAGTCGAGCGTCTCGAGCGGCGACGGCACCACCAGCGCGCAGACGTACTTTCGCTTGTCGCCATGCGCGTGCACATGGCTGATCAGCGGATCGGTGGTCTTGATCGCGTTCTCGATGTTGGCGGGGGTGAGGTTCTTGCCGCCGGCCGTGATGATGATGTGCTTCTTGCGATCGGTGATGCGCAGATATCCGTCCGCGTCGATGGACCCGATGTCGCCCGTGTGCAGCCAGCCGTCGACGATGGCCGCGGCGGTCGCTGCCTCGTCCTTGTAGTAGCCCTTGAAGACCACCGGCCCCTTGACCAAGACCTCGCCGTCGTCGGCGATGCGGTGCTCGATGTTGGGGATCTTCTGGCCGACGGTGCCCAAGCGGACGGCGTCGCCGAAGTTGCCGTGGGTGACGACCGTGGCTTCCGTCTGCCCGTAGACCTCGTAGATCGGCAGGCCCGCCGCCCAGAAGAACTCCAGCACGTCCATGGGTGTGGGCGCGGCGCCGGTGATGAACATGCGCACCCGGCCACCAAACGCGGCGCGGATCTTCGAGAAGACGAGCCGGTCGGCGATCTTGAACTTGATCCGCGTGCCCAAGGGCACCGGCTTGCCCGCGATCTGCGCCCGCATACGCGCCAAGCCAACCCGCGTCGCCCAATCAAAGATCTTTCGGACGGCCGCTGGCTTCTTCTCCAACTCCATCTGAATTCTAGCGTGGGCCTTCTCGAAGATGCGCGGCACCGACCCGAAGACGGTCGGCTGCACCTCGCGCAGCTCGTCGAGCACCGCGCTGATGCTCGACGCATAGGCCGTCGCGAAGCCCGCGCTGATGCGGCCATAGAACGCCAAGATGCGCTCGGCGACATGCGCCATCGGCAGAAAGCTCAGCGAGACGTCGTCTTGGAACAGCTCGCCAATGCCGTCGCCCTGACCCAGCAGCGCCAAGATGTTGGCGTGGGTGATCATCGCGCATTTGGGCGGGCCGGTCGTGCCCGAGGTGTACACGAAGATCGCGGTGTCGTCGTCGCCGCGGCTGGCCAGGCGGGCGTCGCGCGTCGCGGCATCGAGCGGCTCGCCTTCGTAGTCGGCGAAGCTCTGAACGCGCGCGTCTTGCTGACCCTCGGCGAGCGCAGCCGCCCACGGCACGATGGCCTTGAGGGCCGGACACGCGTCGTCCGCTGCGGCCTCCAGCACGGTCGCCAGCTCAATGGCGTCGGCCACGAAGATGACGTTCGCTTCGCTGTGCGCGAGCAGGTAGCGCACCTGCTCGACGGACTGCTTGGGATACACGCCCAGGCTCACGCACCCGGCGAGTTGGGCGCCCATGTCGAGCACCGCCCACGTCGGCTGGGTGGGCCCCAGGATAGCGACGCGGTCGCCGACTTCGAGGCCGAAGCGCACCAAGCCCGCCGCGACGCGGCCCGCGCGATCGGCGAACTCCCGCCACGTGGTGGGGGTCCAGTCACCGGATTGCTTGGTAAACCAAGCCGCCCGATCGGCGGACGCCGCGACGCGCCGAGTGAACATATCTGCGAGAGACGACGCCTGGTTGGCCAGGTAGTCGGCGGGACGATGGGGGCCGGTGTCGAGCATGCGCGCATGTTGGTCACCCCGCCGCGCGAGCGTCAAGCGATGACAGCGTCGAGCCGGCGGCGGCCTAAGCGATCGTGACGACGCGCCCGACCGTCATCGCCGCTCGAGACACAGCGCCTGATAGGTCACGACAAGCTCGGCGTCGCGAGCCGGGTGCCTGTCGCGCGGGAAGATGACCGAGTTCGAGGCGCTCGACACGTCGTAGCCATCGCGCACTTCGCCGTCTTCGGTCACCACCACCGAGGCCTCGTCGACGGGCCGGCTCAACCGGAAGACGGCGGGCTGCATGTCGTTGAGGCGGCCCACCGTGAACGCGTCGATGGTCTCGGCGGTGTCGGTGCCGGTCCCGCGGATAGGCACCGGCAGGCGCTGGGTGTTCATCGCGTCAGACTCGATAACCAGGACGCACTCATGATCGCCGAGGCGGTCAGGCTGGAAGACGAAGTCGAACGGCACGCCCTCTTCGCGCTCGAGCGGGATGCAGCCGTCCGCGGGGATCTGGGGCTCTTCGAGCAAGACGAACGCGCCGCAGTCGTCGCCTTCGAGGCTGTAGCCGGTGAAGCACAGCGACACGAAGCCCACGTTGGTCGCTGCGGTGCCGCGCTCCCACGACGCGCAGCCGGGCACGGTGACCAGGCCGGCGTTGACGACCGCCGGGATGCCCCCGACCGCGGCCTCGCTGCCGACGGCGGCCAGCGTCACGGTCGCGCGCCGGTTCTCCATGCGCAGCTCGTCGCGGTAGTCGAAGTTGAGCGCGCCGCGATCGCCGATCGGATCGACGACGGTCGGCATGAAGCCCACGGTGAACGTGGCCGACGCGCCGGCCGCGAGCGTCTCGCCTTCGAGACCCTCAACCAGCCGGAAGGTGTTCTGCTCGGGGCCCGACGTCTTCTCGACGGCGGTGCCGCGCACGTCGCATTCGGCGGTGCCCTGATTGACCACTTCGATGTCGAGCAGCGATTCGGTGCCAATGCGCACCTGCCCGAAGTCGAGCTGATCGGTCTCAAAGCGCGGTTGGCACCCCGGCGCGCCCGAGCCGCGCACGGTGATGTCGATGCGCACCTCGGGATCTTCGCTGGAGTCGCTGAGCACCACCATCTGGGCCTGACCGACCTGGTCGGGTCCCAGCTCTTCGTTGGCGAAGAAGATGCTGACGTTGCGCACGGCCCCCGCCTCGAGCAGGCCGGTGGGGTCCATGCCCATCGGCCCCTCGAGGGTGAAGCCGGGATCGCCGGCCACGAAGACATCGGTCACGTCGATGGGGATGTCGCCGCAGTTGCTCAGGCTGACGCCAAAACGCCCGCTCTGCATGCCCAACGGCACCGTACCCATCTGAATCTGGCGCGGCATGACGCGATAGCAGTCGCGCTCGGCGCGCCCCGTGATGGGGATGGTCAACGTGCTCTGCTCGCGGTCGTTGCTGCGGATGATGAGGTCGACGCGGCGCTCGCGCTCCTCCATCGGCGTGTAGCTGACGCTGATCGTCGTCGACTCGCCCGGGGCGACGGTCATGGCCGGCGACACGAAGGCGAACAGGGCGTCCGCGGGTTCGAGCACCACCTGGTCGATGATCAGCGGATCCATCCCGCCGTTGCGGATGGCGATCTCGGCCATGGCCGTCTCGCCAATGGGCGCGACAAGCTGCAAGGCCACCGGCCGCGCCTCGATCTCAGGGCGCGCGCGCGGCCCCATGTCAGGATCGCCGCCACCTTCGCCCCCGCCGCCGCCAGCCGCGTCAGCGCCCATGTCGACCGCCGGCGGGGTGTCGCCGTCGCCGTCATCGCAGGCCCAGACCAAGGACAGAATCATCAACAAGAGTGAAATACGCATGGCCACACACTACCGCGAAGGGCGGCATGGTTGCATGGCCCTTGCGCACCGCCCGATACTGCCGCGGTCTGATTTAGATCAAGGAACACCGATGCGCACCCTGACTGACTCCGCTGCGACCTACGCTCTGACCCTGATCGCCCTGCTGGGCGCGGTTGGCTGTGACGACGGCGACGCCGACGCCCCAGCCCCCCAGGTCGACATGGCCGAGCCCGACATGATGCTCGTCGACATGGCCGAGCCCGACATGGCGATCATCGACATGATGCCCGTCCCCGACATGGCCGTCGTCGACATGATGCCCGAGGTCGACATGATGCCCGGGCGCCGCCCAACCGGCATCGAGGCGCCCATCGCCCAGGCCTGCCCCGCCAACCACCGCGCGCCCCAGATCGAGGTCGCGATCCCCGACGGCATCGCCGCGACGTTTGACGGCACCGCGACTGTCGCGCCGACCGGCCCGGGCGAGTTCACGGTCGACATCGAGGGGCTGCAGTTGCTGATCAGCGTGCCGCCGGCCGTGGACGGGGTGCTGCGCCTCGAAGGCAGCTATGAGGCGCTCTGGCGCACCCAGACTCGCGGCTACACCGAGCACTTCCTGTTGCTGCGCAACGCGGCCGGCCAGATCGTCTTCGCGGCGGGCGACGGCACGTCGTGGATGCTGCAGCAGTTCCAGGCGCGCGAAGCCGTGCGTGAGGACGTGACGCTCGCCGGGCGCTGCAACGAAGCGGGCGACACCTGCTACGACCGCATCGATCGCGAGATGATCTTCGCGGGTGGCAACCGACGCCGCGCCATGCTGCCGGGCACGTCCACCGACTTCACCACCGACGCGGGCTCGTTTCAGCTGCACGTCGATCAGGCGTTCCAGGTGGCCTGCGCGGTGCTGTGCCCCAACGTCGCCAACCAGTGGTTCAGCATCTGGATGATCCGCGACGTCGACGATCTGATGCCCGACTATGACGGCGACGGCGTGCCCGACGGCGAAGACCTGTGCGTCGAGGTGGCTGAAGACATGCCCGTCGACACCGACGCGGACGGCATCGGCGACGCCTGCGACCAGGCCCCCACCGAGGCTGGCCCGGGCACAGCCTGCACGCACCCGCTCGACTGCCCCAGCCGCGACTGTCTGCCCAGCCAGCCCAATCAGCCCACCCGAGTCTGCCGCGCTGGCCAGTTCGCTGCGCCCGGAGCCATCGAGGTCTGCGACGGCATCGACAACGACGACAACGGCGAGATCG
>JBNMOZ010000287.1:0-7631 GCA_051276005.1 Bradymonadia bacterium
CATCGAGGGTGTAGTGGATGGCCTCGGCGGCGCTCTGAAGCGTGAGCATGAAGTTGCCTTCGAAGACGCCGTCGGCGCGCGAGAAGTTGACCGAGGGGCTCAAGCCAGCGGCGTTGAATACGCCGGGTGTCGGGCGCTCGAGGACCACAGGCTGAGCGTGGAGGCCGTCGACCTTCGCCCGCACCAACCAACTGTCCTCGCCGGCGTCGACGGCGATGGCGAGCGCGGTCGCACCTGCCGGCAGCCCCCGCTCGGAGGGCGCGTTCAAGGGGTCGACCAGCGCGCCGTCGATCCAAAGCTGGGCGCTGGGCACGACATCGGCCGCAAGGTTGAGGGCCAGCCACGGGGCGGCCGGCCAGGCGATGCGTACTTGGGCCGGCAGGGTGTCCGCGGGCAGTCGGGTCGTGATGCGAATGCCGAATTGAGCCGGCTCGTCGACGCCAATGCCCTGCGGCGCGATCATCCAGGCGCTGTCGTCGTACGCGGGCTCCATCCAGCCATCATCAGCGCCCGGGCTGCGATACCGCACGGGCTCATCCACCGCGACGACCGGCACAGCAGGCAGCCCGAAGGCCACATCGACGCCCAGCGCGGGGATGTCGAGGCGCTGCACGGTGGCGCCATCCAGCGTGGTCAAGCGCAGCACCTCGCCGGCCGCGCCCAGCCGAAAGTCGGTGTGCCACTCGGCGCCACGACGGTCGGCGCCCGAGGCGAAGACGATGCGGGTCTCAAAGGGCGCGAGCGTCGCTTCGGGCAAGGCCCAACCCGGGCCGTCCTCGTCGTCGCTGAGCGTGAAAGCGCCGACGGGCAACGCCGCCCCGGTGGGGTTGTGCAGCTCGATCCAGTCGGGGGTCGCGCCGTCGCTGTCGATCAGGCTGCCGCGGTTTGCGGTGACCACTTCGGTGATGAGCGGCGCGAGCGGCGGCGGACCGGCGTCGGGCGTCTGCGCGTCGATTGCGGCGTCGACCGGCGACCCGCCCACGTCGGCATCCATCGGTTGCGCGTCTGGCGATCCGCCGTCTATCGGCAACGCGTCTGGCGCGCGCGCGTCTGGCTCTTGGGCGTCGGTCGGTCCCAAATCTGTGGGCTGGGCATCTGCCGGGGGCGCACCGACCTCGGCGTCATCGCTCACCCCCGCATCGAAGGCGGGCCCGAGAGCCGGAAAGGGTGCCGTACAGCCCCACATCACAACCACAAAAGGAAAGACGATGCGCATTACCACTTGCCCCCACCCATCAATTGCCCGCCGCCATCGAGCCGCGCGAGCGCGAACCCAACTCGGCTATCGCTCTGCCCACGAATGGGATCAGGCGGTAAATGTTCGGTCAACGGCCACGAGATGCCGTAGAGCACGCCGTCGATATACAGCCGCGCGATCTCACCGGTCGTGCGGATCGACCGCACCCGAGGTGCCTCGCGACTCAGCTGCAGTCCAGCGCCCGGCGCCACCCAGCCCTTGCACAGCTTGAGCAGCAGCCGCGCCCGCGCGACGCTCTCGGCATCCGCGGTCTTCATCAGCAGCGGCCCCAAAGCCGGGTTCGCCTCCGCAAAGTCGCTCAGCTGGGCGGTGCTCTCGCCCTGCGAATACTCGCCTTGCCAGTCGAACGGCGGCGCGGTCTGCGCGCCGATGGCGGGCGCGAGCAGAAGTGAGAGCGAGCAGACCAGTGTGCGCATGACCATCCGAGGGCAGTGAGGTTGGAGCTTACCCTAGCCGAGCCGCCCTCGGGAGACCGCCGATGTAAAACTGCAGTCGATGTGAAACCGCGCCGCCGTCTGTGTCGCTCAGGTGCCGTGCTCGGCGAACCCCTGCCCCCGCAGGGCCGCATGTGACACTTCAATGACGCGCTTTGCTGGCCCTGCCTCGGCCCATATGCTGCGAGCATGGTCCGTCTGGGAATCAGCACTGTTTGCGCCGCCTTCGGCCTGCTCGCCTGCGCAGCGCCGAGCGACGATCCGCGCACGGCATGGCTGCGCGGCACGCTGCTCGCCGACAACCGCGGGGTCATCATTCGCTTCCCCGACGACGCGCGGGGCAAGTTCGCAAAGATGGAGGCCACTGCCTACAATTTCATGCGGGGCACCGCGGCCCAAGCAGCCCGCGACGTGCTCGAACCAGGGCCCTATCAACGCACCAGCCGCTACACGAGCGCGGCCGCCAACCGGCGCGCGGTTTTGGGCGACGCGCACTTGGAGAACGTCGGCAGCTATCGCGCGGGCGGCCGCCGGCTGCTGGTCGACTTCAACGACTTCGACGGGGCCACCTTTGGCCCCTACACCCTCGACGTGTGGCGCCTGTGCACGAGCATTGGCGTCGCCTTGCCCACCGCGCCCGAAGAGACGCGCCGCATGTGGATGGCGGCCGTCGCCCAAGCGTACGCCGAGGCGATCGCAGATCTCGCGGGGGGCGCCGCGCCGCAAATCGTGGACGCCGACGACCCCGTCTCGATCGTCTTCGAAGACCTGCTCGACCGGGCCCGCGATGATGGCGACGCGACCGAGAAGCTCAACACCTACACCCGCGTCGTCGACGAGCAACGCGTCATGCGCTTCGGCGAGATCGAGCCCCCCGGCCAGGGCTTCGTGGGCGACGTGGTCTGGCAGGCGAGCCCAGCCGAGCGCGTGGCCGTCACCGCGGCGTTGGCGACCTGGCGCGCCAGCCTCGTAGACCCGTCGGTGGTGCCGCGCGGCGCCGTCGACATCAAGGGCGTGTCGCGCCGCTTGGGCGCCGGCGTCTCGAGCTATCCCCTGCCCCGCTACTACGTGCTGCTCGAGGGCCCCACCCGCGACCTCGCCGATGACTGGCTGCTCGAACTCAAAGAGGCCAGCGATCCGCTACGCATCCCACGCATGGCCCAATACCCCTGGCCGCGACACGCCAACAACGCCGCCCGCGTGATCGATCTTCAGCGTCGATTGCAGGCGTACGTCGATCACGACCCGTTGCTGGGCGAGGCGCTGCTGAGCCCGCAGGCCTTCCGGGTTCGCCGACGCGAAGGCTATCAGAAGAACATCTCCGTCGATCGCATGCGCCGCCGCTACGCCGAGGGCCGCTGGACCGACGCCGACCTGACCGCCGCGTTCGGGGCCATGGGCGCGCTGCTCGCCCGCGCCCACGGCGGCGCGCGCGGGTCCGACGGCCAGCTTGGCGCGACGCCCATCGCAGACGCCATCGGGGGCGACGTCATCGGGTTCGTCAATGAAGCCGTAGACTTCGCCATCACCTATGCGCCCGTCGTGCACGCCGACCACGGCCGGTTCACGGCCATGCGTGCCGACCATCCGCTGCTCGGGTACCGCCCCGACTCGGCGCCCTTCTAATGGTGTTGCTCCTGATCGCCGCGCTCGCACCGGCCGGCGCCCTCGACCTGCGGCTGGGCGTCGATCACCTCACCCAGGTCGCCGACGGCGAGACCGCCAGCGCCTTCGAGCTGGGTCGCGCCGAGCTGGGCGCGCGGCTGAACTGGGATGGCCTCGAAGCCGAAGCGCGGTTTGAGACGGTGCGCTCTGCCCAGCCACAGAGCCTGTTCGGGATCGACCGCAACTCGCTCATCGTGCGCGCGCGCTGGGTGCGCATGGGTGGCGAGATCGACCTGGGGCCGGTGCGGTTGAGCGGTCAAGCGGGCCTGGTCGCCGACCCTTTCTTGGATGCCGTTGAGGACGGGTTCGACCTGCGCGACCTCAGCCCGCTCGCCGCGCAGACCAGCGGCTTGCTCGACCAGAGCGACATCGGCGCTCGGCTTCGGGTCGACGCGCTCGACGCGCGGCTCGGGCTGGAGATCGCCTTCGCAAATGGCGAGGGCGCCACCGAGACCGAGCGCAACGACGGCGTCGACACTGCGGTGTTGGTGCACGCCGTGCCGCTGCGCAGCGCGCTGTTGGGGGGCAGCCATGTGCAGGTCACCGGCTTCTGGCGCGACGGATCGAGAGGCGCGGGCGCAGTGCAGAACGATCGCTGGGGCGTAGGCCTCGCGGGCCGATCGCCGATAGGCAGCGTGGGCCTGGCCTACGTCATGGCCTCGGGGTTCAACGAGCAGGCCGACCGCGACGCGAGCGATCTTGAGGCCTGGGCCAACGCCACGCTCAACCGCTGGCTGGGCGTGATGGGCCGCTTCAACCGGACCGAGCTCGACACCCGCGTCGACGCGCACCGCCAAAGCATCACCGCGGGCTTGTACCTCGATCCGCCGTTGTCTGGTCGCGCGGCCCAACGACGCGCCCGGCTGTACGTCACATGGTCACGCCTGACCCATGGCGGCGGCGTGGGCCTCGACCCGGCCGCCATCGATCGCGACGCCATCTTCATCCGCTTGACGCTCATGCGCGACCTGCCCCTCGGGCGCGCCGAGGGCGAGACTCCGAGAGGCACACCATGACGCGCATGCTGACGCTGCTCGCGCTCTGCGCCGGATGCAGCAACACCCTCAACGACGAAGGCCCGGCCCGGTTCCAGCTCGACGCGGTGCTCGACGACGGCCTCGTCGATATGCAGACGCCGGCCATCGACGCCCAGCGCGTCGATGTCCCCGTCCACATCAACGAGGTCACGGCCAAGGGCGACGACTTCATCGAGCTGATGAACGGCGGCGAAGCCGAAGTCGACCTGAGCGGGTGGGCGGTCGTTGACGGCAACTACGACCCCGACGATCCCGACGACGGGCGCTACATACTGCCCGCCGGCGCGACGATCGCGCCGGGCGAATTTCTCGTGCTGATCAAAGACGTCGACCACACCTTCGGGCTCGGCGACGACGACGCGGTCTGGCTGCTGGACGCTGATGGCGCGATCGCGGATCACACCCAATGGGCAGACGGCGATGCCGATCCCGCGTGGTGCCGATCAGCCGACGGCATGAGCGCCTTTGAGACCTGCGCGCAACCCACCCCGGGCGCCTCGAACGCTGGCCCCCCACCCGGCCGCTGCGGCGACGACATCATCGATGGCGACGAGCGCTGTGATGGCGACGACTTGAGCGGGCTGACCTGCGTCGACCTCGACTTCGCGCGCGGTGTGTTGGGCTGCGATGCCGACTGCGATGGCTTCGACACGCGCGACTGCGTGATGGCGATGCCCGTCGTCATGCTCAACGAGATGACCTCGAGCGGTGACGACGCGATCGAGCTTCACAACGCAGGCGACGCGCCGGCCGACTTGAGCGGCTGGGCGATCGCCGATGACGGCTATGACGCCGCCGACAGCGAGACGCACGATCGCTTGCACATGCTCGACGGCGCGCTCGCGCCGGGCGCCTATCGGGTGCTCATCAAGGGCGTCGACCACACCTTCGGCCTGGGCGAAGACGACGGCGTGCGCCTGTTCGATGCGGAGGGTCGGATCGTCGACCAGACCGCCTGGGCGGGCGACGCCGCGGCGATCACCTGGTGTCGCCAGCCCGACGCGACGGGTCAGTTCATGGCCTGCGAGACGGCAACCTTCGGCGCACCCAACGGCAACTGAGCCCAACGGCAGCTGAGCCCAACGGCAACTGAGCCCAACGGCAGCTGAGCCCAACGGCAACTGAGCCCAACGGCAACTGAGCCCAACGGCAGCAGCGCCTTGGGCTCGACGGCGAACTGCGCGACGACGCGGCGTCCATCCTTCATACCGGCCTTGCGGGCCTTGGCGAGCATGGCCTCACGCTGGGCGTCGGTGCGCTTGCCGACGGATTGCTGCCCGACTTCTTCGAGCGCTATCCAGAGGTCGAGATCGACTGCGTCATCGGGCACGCGGTCGTCGATTTGACGCGCCGCGAAGCCGATATCGCGGTGCGCTTCATTGCACCGACAACGCCCGATTTGGTGTGGCGCCCGTTGGGAGCAATCAGCGTCGAACCCTTCGTGCATCCGCGCCTGGCCGACCTGCCGCTCGATGAGCTGCGCTGGCTGATGCTGGCCGATCCCGATGGCCGGTTCGAGGAGACCCACTGGATCGAGCAGCACGCGCGGCCCAAACAGACGCTCAACATCTCGCTGTGCAACGCCCTGTTCGCCGGCGTCAAGGCCGGGCTGGGCGCCGGGCTGCTCGCGCCGTTCGTGGCCGAACCGGCCGGCCTCGTGGGCCCCGTGGGTAGCCATCCACCAGGCCCGAGCCACACGCTGTTCATGGTCTACCACCGCGCCATGCGCGACGTGCCGCGCCTCGCCGCGTTTCGCCAATGGCTGGTCGAGCACGCGGCGCCGGTCGTCCAGGCGTGACCGACGGGATCTCAGCGATCGCTACCAGGCCGTACCGTCGGATCGCAGACCCGGCGACTGCACGCCCAGGCTGCCTTCGACCTGCCCGTGCAGGATCATCGCCGTAAACGCATCGCCATCCACCACGCGGTTGTACGACTCGCCTTCGGTGGCGCCGCCGAACACGACGCCGTCCATCAAGGTGCCATCGGGCCTGAACAGGCTGATCGTGTCGCCGCCGTTGTTCAGCGAAAGCCCGCCCGACGATGCGATGCGCGCGCCGGGCACCTCGGGATGCTCGCCGCCATCAAAGATGACCAGCGACTCGCCCACCGCCAGCGTCTCGCCGCCGCCAAACACATGCCGATTGTCGCTGACCGCGTCGCCCAGGGTGTAGCCCGCCAGGTTGACGTCGCCCTCGCCGGTGTTGACGAGCTCGACGAACTCCGCGTCGGAGTCGGCGCCCACCGGGTTGGGCAGCGCCTCGTTGATCACGATCTGCAGCCGTGGGGGCGGGTCGATCCAGAAGTCACCATCAGCGCGGCGGCCCGGTGAGGTCTCCAGCAGGGTGATCGCAGTGTGCGGGACCATGTCGGCTTCGCCGTCGCCATCCTCGGCGCGGTTGAAGGCCACACCCGAGCTCGCGCGCCCATAGGTCACCCGGTTGACGACGTCGCCTTGTGCGTCCCGCAGCGTGATCGTGTCGCCGGTGTTGTTCAGGCTCAGGCCGCCGGACGAGCTGAGCTCGACGCCGATGACGTCGTCGTGCTCGCCGCGATCGTAGATCACTGCCACTTCGCCCGGCTGCAGCACGGTGTTGGTGAACACGTGGCGCGTGCGCTGTGCGTCGCTCAGCGTCCAGTCGCGCAGGGCCATGATGCCCGTGCCCTGGTTGATGATCTCGACGTACTCCTGACCGCCGTCGGTGCCTCGCGGATCGGGCAGCAACTCGTTGATCACGATGCGCGGATCGCCCGGCCACAGGGTGCCGTCGATTCGCCGCTCGGGCGATTGGAGCAGATCGGAGATCTCATCATGCCAGGCGAACTCGCTCTCGGCCGAGCCATCCGGGCTGCGGTTGAAGCTGACGCCCGACGGCGCGCCGGTCCACTTGACCTGGTCGACGACGATGCCCTCCGCGTCGCGCAATACCAGCGTCTCGGCGCTGTTGGTCAAGGCCAGTTGGCCACTCGAAGCGACCAGCCGCGGGGTGTCGGGGTTCTCCGGATCAAGACCGGCCCAGACGACCAGCGACGCCCCCGGCGCCAACACTGTGTCAGTGAACACATGGCGGTCGGGTCGCTGGATGTCGCCCAGTGACCACCCTTGCAGATCAAACGCAGCCGCGCCGCCATTGACCAGCTCGACGAACTCGCGATCTCGGTCGCTGCCGTCGGGGTTGGGCAGCGCCTCGTTGATGCGCACCGACACAAGCAGCGACGCACAGGGATCCACGGCCT
>JBNMOZ010000288.1:0-7623 GCA_051276005.1 Bradymonadia bacterium
CACCGGGCGTCTGCTCTAGACTGGCCCGGCCCGCACTACGGCAGGATTCGATTACCCATGGCGCGACCCGTCGATCCCGATACTCCTCAGCAGCAGCCGCCGCCCCTCGCGGCCGCGGCCGATCTGTTGCCTGAACTTCAGGCGCGCATCGAGCTGGCCACGCGCAACATGACCATCCTCGAGCGGCGCATCGCGGCCTGGGAGAGCGAGCTGGCCGAGGTCAAGGCCGAGCTGCGCGAGAAGATCCAGCCCAGCGAGCAGCCCGATCAGGCCCGCATGTCGGATCTCGAGGCGCGCATCGCCCGCATGGAGCGTCGCGATCTGCGCGCTCAGGCGCGGGCTTTGGCGGCCGAGGCGTTGGCCGGCGCAGGGGCCGCACCCAAGGCGCCGCCCGAAGACGCGCCCGATCTCGAAGACACCAAGGCCATCGTCTTCGCCCGCTGGGGATCCAACGAGGCTGCGCCCGGTGACGTCATCCGCCTGTCAGCGATGATCGACGGCTTTGAGCCCACCGAAGAGGTGCAGTTTCGCATCATGGGCCTCGACGGCAGCCAGGCCTGCGATCCCATCGTGGTGACGGCCGGCGCCCGTGACACAGTGCAGACCAGCTGGGTCGCCCCCGCGCTGGGCAGTCGCAAGAGCCGCGAGTACTACTTCGAGGCCGTCGGCGGCGATCTGATCGCCCGCTCGCCGGTGCTCACCCTCTCGAAGGATTAGCCGACGGTGCAGCTCCCCGCATCCCATCACAGAGCCAACAGCACCGGCGTCATTCGTGGCGCTGTGGTGGGCCTCGTGACGAACAACAAGGATCCCGACAATCGGGGCCGCATCAAGGTGCGGTTTCCATGGCTGGGCGACGACATCGAGAGCAACTGGGCGCGGGTGGCCTGCTTCTATGCGGGCCCCGGGCGCGGCGGCTACATCATGCCCGAGGTGGGCGACGAGGTCCTGCTCATGTTCGAGCGGGGCGATCCGGCGTCGCCCTACATGGTCGGCGCGTTGTGGAACGGCGAAGACACGCCGCCCGGCCCCGGCAACCCTGACGGCGAGAACAACACCAAGTGGTTCCAGTCGCGCTCGGGTCATGTCTACCGCTTCGAAGACAAGGACGGCGCCGAGCTGATCGAGCTGCGCGACTGCTCGGGCAACCTGCGCTTCGAGATCGACGTGCCCAAAGACTTGATCACCATCGAGGCGAAGACCGGCGACATCTGGTTCAAGGCCCCCGAAGGCCCGATCAACGTCACCTCGAAGACCATGAAGATCACCGCGACGAACAGCACGGTGGTCGAGGTGGGCGAGCTGCTCAACGAGATGAGCAAGGACCGCACCGAGAGCATCGGCGCCACCGATCAGGCGACGGTCAAGCACCTGTACGAGATCGGCACCAAGACCATGACGGTCACCAACGGCACCGCCACCATCGGCGCCGGCAGCGCGACCTTGTCGGTCGACAAGACCACCCTGCAGACTATGGGGTCGAGCAGCCTCGAGGCGCCGATCGTGCATCGCAGCACCGGCCCTGAGGTGCTCACCGCGGGCAGCCTGAGCATCGACGCGTCGGGCCGGTTCGAGATCAAGACCTCGGGCCCGCTGAGCGTGATCGCGGGCATGGCGTCGATGACGAGCAAGGCCGACGCGGTCTTCAACTCCGAGAACCTGATGACGGTGATGGGCGGGCTGATCAGCTACAACGGCGGATCGAACCTGACGAACCAGGCCAGCCTTGTGACGCTGTGTTGATGAGCGCCGTGTTGATGAGCGCCGTGTTGATGAGCGCCGTGTTGATGAGCGCCGCGTCAGGCCAGTCATGCTGAAGTCCGGTCAGCCCATCAACGAAGACGACGGGGTCTACGACGGCGTCTACGTCGGCATCGTAACCAACAACCACGATCCTGAGAACTGGGGCCGCGTCAAAGTCATCTATCCGTGGACCAACAACGAGGTCGAGAGCCATTGGGCCCGCCTGGCCACGCTGTATGCGGGCAAGGATCGCGGCAGCTACTTCGTGCCCGAGGTGGGCGACGAGGTGCTGATGGTCTTCGAGCATGGCGATCCCAACCGGCCATACGTGGTCGGCAGCCTTTGGAACGGCCAGGATCCGCTGCCCGAGCCCGGCCACCCTGACGGCGAAGACAACCACAAGATCATCGAGACCCGCTCGGGCCATAAGATGACCTTCGATGACACCGACGGCGCCGAGTTCATCACGCTGGTCGACAGCAGCATGAACAACCGCGTGATCATCGACGTGGCCGGCGACAGCATCAGCATTCTGGCGCTCACCGGCGACATCCACATCAACGCGCCCGCGGGCTCGGTCAACTTCACCAGCAAGACGCTCAACGTGAAGGTATCCAAGACCAAGGATCACACCAGCGGTCAGACCCACGACATCACGGTGAAGACCCAGAACTACGACGAGACGGTCGAGAAGACCTACGCGTTGACGGTGGGCAGCAAGACGGTGCGCGACCAGGAGAGCATCGCCATCAGCGCCAGCAGCCAGCTGACGACGACGGGCGGGCAGGCCGACATCAGCATCGACGAGGGCGCCGCCGCGATCATGAAGGGCCCCGTCACCCAGACCGTGGGCAGCGCCAGCGTCAGCGGCGACCTGGTCATGGACTCCTCGCCCGTCAAGACCTGGACCATCGGCAGCATCAGCGCGTCGGGCAAGGGCACCGCCAGCCTCGACGGCGGCATCATGACGATCATGGGCGGCATGATCGAGATGGGCGCCAAGCAAGGCCAACTCGCGCTGCTGGGCTCGCCCATGATTCACCTGGGCGGTCTGATCAATCTCAAGGCCGACCAGCTCGCCTTCAAGCCCGGCGGCTGAGCAGCGTCCAGCCCAAAACCTTCTGGCTGGGGGCCGTCTAGCCGCCTGTGGAGACCGATTCGATCATGGCCAGTCCCCCCGAACTTCCGATGGACTTCGATCCGTCCAAGCCGCGCACGCGGGTCGAGCACGACGGCTATCTGGCCATGTTCGTGCCCGACAGCACGCTTGAGGGCCTCGAGCGCTTTCACATCTGCATCAAGCGCACGTACGTCTTCGAGCCCGATGGGCGCCTGGCGCGCACGTCGGTGCAGCGCCCGTTCTACCCGGCGGATCAGTACTTCAACAAAGCGAACCCGTACGAGGCCAGCCTGCAGTGGGAGGCCGAGCTGGGCCCGCCCAAGGCGCGCACCGACGTGATCGTCAACGGCATCTGCTACGCGCCCGGCGGCGAGGCGCGCGCGTGCTACCCCGAGGTGCAAATCGGCGGCAGGACGCATCGCCTGCTGGTGGTGGGCGATCGGCTCGCGATCTTGCGGCCGGGGCGCGACATCCAGTTTACGGCTGCCGACAAGTTCGCGGCCTTGCCGGTGCGCTATGAGCATGCCTATGGCGGCGTCGATCGCCAGCACAGCATGTCGCCGTTGATGTGCCCGACCAACCCCATCGGCACCGGCTATGTGGTTGAGCCGGTCGACGGCGAGGCGCCCCGCGATCGGTGGGTCATCTTGCCGAACATCGAGGACCCCCGATCGCTGCTGCAGGCGAAGACGCTGCTGGTCCCGGCGGTGCAGAAGCAGGACGTACAGGCGCCAGCCGGCTTCGGCTGGATCCCGCGCTTCTGGGAGCCGCGCTCGCTGTATGCGGGTATGCCTGAGAACGCGAAACCATTCTGGGACCAGCTGTTTGGCGAGGTCGACGCCGATGGCAAGCACTTCCGCGCGATGCAGCCCGAGTTTTGGAACGGCGCGCCGGTGGGCATGCAGGTCCCGACGCTCGAGGGGTATGAGAAGATCAGCATCAAGCACCTGCACCGCACGCGGGAAGACTTCAGCATCTTGCTGCCGATGGATCAGCCGCGGCTCAAGGTTGCGATCAACGACGACGCGATGGTGGCGGTGAAGACGAGCCTCGACACCGTGCAGGTCGAGGTCGAAGCCGGCGAGGTCTGTCTGAGCTGGCGCGGCTCGATCGATGCGCCTGAAGGCATGAAGTCGGTGGACGATCTCAAACGCTTCTTGATGGAGATCGACGGCGACTTGGTGCTGCCTGCGCCGCTGGTCGGCACGGGGTTTCCCATCGCGCTGCTGACGGGGGAGTTCCCCGGGCCCGATATCCTCGAGATGAAGGGCCTGCCCTTGCCGGGCGGGGGTTAGCACATGTTGCCGCGCCTGCTCCTCTTCGCCCAGATCATGACGGTCTGGATGCTCTACGACGCCTTTCGCCGCAAGGCCGACAAGCAGTGGTACGTCATCATCTTGCTGCCCTTCGGCGAGTGGTTCTACTTCTTCAGCGTGAAGATCAACGACCCGTCTATGCGCAAGGTCAAGGCGATCTTCAGCCGCAAGGCGCGCCCGGTGACCCTCGAAGAGCTCGCCCGCGACGCCCACCGGACGCCCAGCGTGCGCAACACCCTGCGCCACGCCCAGGGCCTGTTCGACGCCGATCGATTCGCCGATTCAGAGCCTATGTTCGCGTCGATCCTGGCCAAAGATCCGCAGAACAAGGACGCGCTGTACGGCGCGAGCCTGTGTCGCATTCAATTGGACGATCTAGGCGGCGCGGAGCAGGCGCTCACCGTCCTGGTCAAGCAAGACTCGGCCTATCGTGACTTCGCCGCGCATTTAGAGCTGTGCGACGTGCTCTACAAGTCGGGCGCGCGCGCCAAGGCCATCCACGAGACCGAGGTGCTCATCAAGCGCTCGTCGCGCACCCGGCATCGGGTCACGCTCGCCCACTACCTGATCGACGATGGCAAGACGGCGCACGCTCGCATGGTGCTCGAGCGCGCGATCGATGAGTTCGCGGCCGGCAGCAAACTCGAGATGAAGCGCGACAAGACTTGGATCGTGCAGGCGCGACGCATGCTGAGCGCCCTGGGGTGACGAGCGCTGCGATGACGAGCGCTGCGATGACGAGCGCTGCGATGACGAGCGCTGCGATGACGAGCGCTGCGATGATGAGCGCTGCGATGATGACCGACCGCGGGATGGGAGGGCCAAGGTGAAGGTGAACCTGAGAGACTGGGAAGAGGCCGCCCGCGCGCAGCTCGATCCGATGGCCTGGGGCTATTATGCCAGCGGCGCCCGCGACCAGATCACTCTGTCCGAGAATCAGGCCGCCTTTCGCCGAATCGCCCTGCACTACAAGGTGATGGTCGATGTGTCGAACCGCAGCACGGCGACCACGGTGCTGGGCACGCCGGTGAGCACGCCGATCCTTGTGGCGCCCACGGCGTTTCACAAGCTGGCGCATCCGGGCGGCGAGGTGGCCACGGCGAAGGGCGCCAGCGCGGCCGACACGGTCATGGTGCTCAGCACGCTCTCGAACACCGACATGGAAGACGTCGTCGCCGCGAGCGCCCGGCCCGTCTGGTTTCAGCTCTACATCTACAAAGATCGCGGCGCGACGCGGGCCCTCGTCGAGCGCGCCGAAGCGGCCGGCTGCGAGGCCCTGGTGTTGACCGTCGACGCGCCGCTCTTGGGCACCCGCGAGCAGGACGTCAAGAACCGCTTCCGCCTGCCGGATGGCCTGGGCATCCGCAACATGCAGGCCGCCGGATTCGACGCGATGGACACGCCGGCCATGGACTCCGGGCTCGCCGAGTACGTCAAGCGCTGCTTGGATCAGGCGCTCACTTGGGCCGACATCGACTGGCTGCGCTCGATCACGCGGCTGCCGGTGCTGGTCAAAGGCATCGTGCGGGCCGATGACGCGCGGCGCGCGGTGGATCACGGGGCGCAGGGCATCGTGGTCTCCAACCATGGCGGCCGCCAGCTCGACACGTCGCCGGCGACCATCAGCGTGCTGCCCGCGATCGCAGACGCGGTCGGCGATCGCGTCGACGTGCTGCTCGATGGCGGCATTCGCCGGGGCACCGACGTGATCAAGGCGCTGGCGTTCGGCGCCACCGCGGTCTTGATCGGGCGCCCGATCCTTTGGGGGCTGGCCGTCGATGGCGCCGAGGGCGTCGCCGGGGTTCTGGCGCAGCTGACCGGCGAAGTCGATCAGGGGTTGGCGCTGTGCGGCTGCCCGACGATCGCCGACGTGGGTCGCGATCTGGTCATGCCTTGAGCGCGGCGGGGTGGCCCGGGCTCTGCGCGATCCCTCTCTGCGCCATGATTCTCGCCGCATGCACCGATGAGGGCGTCCGCAAGGGTCCCACCGAGATAGACGCTGCCGTCGCGGTGGACGCTGCCGTCGAGATTGACGCCCAGGCTGTCCCCGATATGCGGCCCGACGCGCAGCCCGATATGGCCATCGCCGACGCCGCGGTCGACACGCCCGACGCCGCGTCGCCTTTCGACGCCTGCGCGGCGCCCGACGACCTGTCCGCGGTCGCCGAGCGCACCGAGACCGGCTTCGTCTACGACGACATCACCCGCGACGACAGCGCCGGCTCGGCGAGCTGCGGCGGCCTGGGCGCCGATCGCGTCCTGCGCTTCACGGCCCCGACGGCCGGCACATGGCGGGTGGCGGTCGAGGCGAATGTTCCGGGGTATGAGCCGGTGGTCCACGCGCGCAGCGTCTGCGCCGATCCGGCCACCGAGTTGGCGTGCCGTGACGACGTGTCGGGCTCGCCAGCGACGCGCATCCATCTGCCCCTCGACGCCGACGAGACCGTCTATCTGTTCATCGACGCCGACAACACGCGCGGCGGCTTCTTCAGGGTGACGGTCGACGCGGTGCCGGTGGTCGAGGCCGACTGTGATCCGCTCGGCTTCGCCAACGCCTGCGCGCCCGAGTTGGAATGTGTCGAGGGGGCGTGCGCGCTCAAGACGCCGCCGCGCCTCGACACGGTGCGCGTCGTGCGTCACCCGTCCGGTCAGCTGGGCATGACGCTCATCGGCTTCGACGCGGGCGCCGACACGGTCGGGTTTCTGCTCACGCCGCTGGCGCGCGGGTTGCCGCCGCTCACCGCGTCGCGCCTGACGCTGCGTGACTTGCCCGGGATCGTGAATTGGCGGCTGTACTTAAGGGTCAACGTGCCGGCCGTCTTCAGCCAGGCGCGCCTGCTGCGGGTGGTCGCCATCGACGCGCAGGCCAACCGGTCAGCGCCCGTCGACGTGCCGATCCCCGCGAGCACGGTGGTCGATGACGCGGACAAATGCGGCGCGATCTCGACGCGCTGCCCCGACGGCACCGTGTGCCGCGCTGAGCAGTGCGTCGCGCCGCCGCGGCCGGTCATCGAGGCTGCCGAGGCCGCCTTCAATCCGGCCGATCCTGCCGTCTGGGTGCAGGCGCGGGTCGCCGCGGCCGCCGATGTGCGCCAGCTGAAGATCGAGCTGCTCGACGCCGATGATCGACGCATTGAGCAGCTGACGGTCAACCCCGATCGGGTGGTCACCTTCGGAGCGAGCACGACGGTCCAGGCCTCGAGGCGGCTTGACGCGCTCGATGATGTGGTCGCCTCGATTCGACTGACAGCCATCGGCGTGACCGGCTGGGCCAGCGAGCCGATCATCGTGCCGGCCCGGCCCGCCGAGCTGCGCGCGCTGGGCGAAGGCTGCGATGCGGGCCGGGCGCTCGATGCCTGCCCGTCCGATTCGACCTGTGTCGAGGGCGTCTGCGCTGCGATCGACCCGCTCTGCCCCGCTGACGTCGCCGCGATCGACGTGGCC
>JBNMOZ010000289.1:0-7599 GCA_051276005.1 Bradymonadia bacterium
CAAAGAGGCGCACAACCTCTACTTCGCGGAGAACGGGCTCAACCCCATCGCGTTTAAGAGCCTTAAGCGCATGGAGTCCGAGGTCGTGCGCATGGCGTGCACCCTGATGAGCGGCGACGCGAAGTCTTGCGGCACCATGACGTCGGGCGGCACCGAGTCGATCCTGCTGGCGATCAAGAGCTATCGCGATCGCGCCCGGAAGAAGAAGCCCTGGATCCTGCGCCCCGAGATCGTGCTGCCCGCGACGATTCACGTGGCCTTTGGCAAGGCCTGCCACTACTTCGGCATCAAGGCGCGGTACGTGCCGGTGGGCCCCGATCACCGCGCCGACGTCAAGGCGATGGCCAAGGCGATCAACCGCAACACCATCATGATCGCCGGCTCGGCGCCGCAGTATCCGCACGGCCTCATCGACCCGATCAAAGAGATCGCCGAGTTGGCCCTCTCGCGCAAGATCCCGATGCATGTCGACGCCTGCGTGGGCGGCTACATTCTGCCGTGGATCGAGAAGCTGGGCTATCCGATCCCGGCGTGGGACTTCCGCCTGCCGGGCGTGACGAGCATCAGCGCCGACCTCCACAAGTACGGCTTCGCGCCCAAGGGCGCCTCGACGCTGCTTTGGCGCAATACGAGCTACTTGCGCTACCAGTTCTACGTCTACACCGACTGGTGCGGCGGCATTTACGCGTCGCCGGGCATCCCGGGCAGCAAGCCGGGCGGGTGCATCGCCGCGGCGTGGGCCTCGATGCAGGCGATGGGCGAAGACGGCTACATGTCGCGCGCCGACGACGCGATGAAGGTCGCCAAGGCGATCCAGGTGGGCATCGCCGATATCCCCGGTCTCGCGATCGTGGGCGAGCCCGACGCCACCTGCGTTGCTTATGAGAGCACCGAGGAGGGGGTCGACGTCTACGCTGTCGCCGACCTGCTCGAGAAGAAGGGGTGGGGCGTCGATCGTCAGCAGAACCCCAACTGCATCCACTGCACCTGCAACGGCAACCAGGTCGAAGTCGTGCAGAGCTATCTCGACGATGTGCGCGCCTGCGTCGAGCAAGTGCGCGCCAACCCGGGCCTGGCCGCCGAGGGCAACGCCGCCATGTACGGCATGATGGCCAAGGTGCCCGTGCGCTTGCTCGTCAAGCAGGCCGTGGTCAAGATCATGGAGGGCATGTACGGCCCCGACGGCGAGGTGCCGGACCTGTCGAAGGTGGGTGAAGGCGAGGACGATGGCTTCGTGCTCAAGGCCATCAACAAGTATGGCGACCAGGCGATGGCCGTCTACAGCAAGATGAACGGCCTGCGCGATCGCGCCAAAGACTTCCTGCCCTTCTGAGTCGGTATGCCAGGCGTGGCTGAACTCAGCCGCGGACGTGGTTAAACGCGGTCGTAGGCGTTGCCGAAGGCAGCCGTAGAGCGCGGCGAAGTCTGCTGATTTCCGAGCACTGCGACTTTGAGGCTAGAACAGCTGGTAGCCCAGCACGAACTGCCCACCCACCGGTAAGTCCAGGCCGTTGTCGACGCTCTGGAACACATACGTCGACCCCCGCACGCGCACACCCAGGTAGATCCGCTTCGACGCGAGGAGGGTCGCGCCCAGGGTCAATGCGCCGCCGACACTCCAGCTCAGATCGTGCCGCTCGAAGTCATCGCGCGCATTGCACAGGCCGTTGGGGGCCTCGCCTTGCCGGAAGTACTTGCAGGTCGGGTTGCTGGTGATGGTGATCGGCGCGATGCTCGCCAGCTCGATGCCCACTGAGGCGCTCAGGCGCAAGGGGCCAAACTGGCTGACGAAGCTGGGGCCGGTGACCAGGCGGCCGACGGGCACGTCGGATCGCAGGTCTTCTTCGCGGTCGCGACCGCTGTTGGTCAGGGCCAGGTTGGCGTCGAAGGCGAGGAACCGCGCGACGCTCCAGCTCGCGTTCAGGGTCACGCCGACGTTGCGGTACAGCTCGGTGGGCGAATCGATGAAGACGAACGAGTCGAAGCCGGCGTCGAGGTAGAGGCGCTGGGTGGTGCGGCGGCGTCGCGTGCTGCGGCCAAACGGCAGGCAGCTCCAAATGCGGGCCGCCAGCCTGGGGCCTGCGTCGGGTGCGTCGAGGGATTGCCGGTCGATGGTCACGCGGCCACCTTCATGCACCACGACCTCGATCTGGTTGTCGGTCAGGCGGGCCTGCACCGTCGCGACGCGACCGGCCGCAGGTGGGCGCACCAGCAGGGCTTCGGCAGAGGGCAGGGCAGAGGCCAGCGCCAGGCGTGCCCGATCGAGGGCCTCGACCGCCTCGGGACGATCAATGCCGGGCCGCAAGCGCAGCGTCGGATCGATCAGCAGCGCATGGCGCAGGGCATCGTCGGCGCCCCCGGCGTCGGCTTCGAGCAGCGCCATGCCGCGGGTCAGCTCGATGCGGCCGACCTCACCGGGCGCGACCAGGTGATGGCCAATGGCCTTGAACGCGCGCACCGCATCACCCAGCGCAACCGCAGCCTGTTTGAGGCGCACCTGCTGATAGTCCGAGACTCCGCGCCGCGCCCGCTGGCGAGCCAGGGGCAGTGCGCTGCGATAGGCGCTCGACGCAGCGATGCTCGCGGTGGTCTTTGCGGGTCGGCTGACGGCCAGGTTCTTGCGCTGCGCGAGCGCCTCGATGAAGTCCTGCCACACACCATGGGGCGCCGTCGCCGGCGCGCCATTGAGCGCGCGCTGATCGAGCACGGGCAGAATCCAGACGGCGGGTCGGGTGAATGTTGGCGTGAGCGCACGCAGGCGCGCCGCGTCCGAGAGCGGGGCGGCCAACGCCGGTGTGCAGAGCGAGAGCGCCACGAGGCAGAGGACAAGTCGCATCATGCGTCGGGCGCCACGCAGACGCGCCGCGGCGTGCCTTTGACCGGCGTGAAGTGCAGCACTCGATCGGGCTGGCCGTCGCAGCTCAATGTGCCCTCAAGTCGATCATCGTCGCCGCGCAAGGCCACGATGCCGTTCATGCAGGGTGGCGGGGGGTTGGCGACGCAGCTCTCAGCGCGGGTGCCGTCGCTGTCGGGGAAGCCCGGCTCATCGGGGTCGCGCAGCCGAAAGCCCACGCGATCGAAGCCGGCGCTGCCGCTCGAGATGAAGAAGCAGCCGCAGTCGTTGGCGCGCGCGAAGGTCATCAGGTCGGCGACGTAGACGTATTGCACCGCGAGGCCCGCGACCGCGTCGCCATAGCGTCCCAGGTGCAGCTCGAAGACGATCTCATCGTCCTCGCAGGGGGCGTCATCGTCGCAGGCCTGTCGCCAGATGCCGCTGAATTCACGTTGGGATTCGCATGCGCTGAGCGCCAGAGACGCCAGCAGCGACGCCGCCAGCAGCGCCGCCCCTCGACTGGAGAGCGCTGGCAGAATCCGGCTGAAATACACCATAACCTCACAGCGCCACGCGGGGGGATTGCGCCTGACTGTCGCATGTGGCGGCGACGCGAACAAATGGACAAATATTGCGTTGCCTCGCATGCATCGGCGCGTCCGCGGATCAGCCGCGCAGATCGAGCTTCTTGAGCAGGTATTCGGCGCTCTTGCGATGAATCCCGGCGATGCGTGCGGCGGCGCTGACGTTGCCGTTGGTCTTTTCGAGCAGGCGCGACCAATAGGCCCGCTCGAAGGCGTCGATCAGGCGCGCCTTGGCGTCTTTGAAGGGCAAGTCGTCATCGACGAGGCCCATGATCTGGCCCGCCGGCGACGCGACCGGGGCCTTGGTCTGGGTGTCGCCGAAGCTGGGCGGGACCAAGTAGCGGGTCTCGAGGCGGTCGCCCGTTGCGAGCATCGCCGCGCGCTCTACGAAGTTGCGCAGCTCGCGCACGTTGCCGGGCCAGCGGTGGTTCTGCAGCTTGACGATGGTCTCATAGGCGACCTGCACCGGCGTCGTGCCCTCGGGCGTGACGTCGGCGAGCACATGCTGCACGAGCAGGGGTACGTCTTCGATACGGCGACGCAGCGGCGGCAGCACCAGTCGCATCACGGCGAGGCGGTAGTACAGGTCTTGGCGAAAGTTGCCGGCGTCGACCTCGCGCTGCAAGTTGCGGTTGGTCGCCGCGACAATGCGCGCGTCGATCTTGATGGCGCGATCGCCGCCAACGGGGCGCACCTCGCGCTGCTCCAGCGCGCGCAGCAGCTTGGGCTGCAGGTCGATGGGCAGCTCGCCGATCTCGTCGAGGAAGAGCGTGCCGCCATCGGCGCGTTCGAACGCGCCTTGGCGGCTCGTCGTCGCGCCCGTGAACGCGCCCTTGATGTGCCCGAAGAGTTCGCTCTCGATCAGGTTCGGTGACACCGCGGAGCAGTCGAAGACCACCATCGGTCCGCTGGCCCGGTTGGAGTGGGTGTGCAGCGCGTCCGCCACCAGTTCCTTGCCGGTGCCGCTCTCGCCTTCGACCAGCACGGTCAGGTCGGTCGGCGCGACGCGCGCGAGGATCGCGAAGATCTCACGCATGGCCGGCGACGTGCCGAGCATCTTGCCGAACTGGTTGCTGCGGGCGAGGGCGATCTCGACCTGCTCGGCGCCGGGCTGATAGCGCAGCGTGACCCCGCCAATGCGAATGGTGCAGCCAGGCTTGAGGTAGATGTCGCGAGCGCGCATGTCGTCGACGAAGGTGCCGTTCTTGCTGCCCTCGTCGATCAAGCGGTGACCGAAGACGTCCGCCTCGATGCGAGCGTGCAGCCGGCTGGTCGTGCCGTCGTCGAGCTCGATCTCGCAGTCGGGGCTGGTCCCGAGGCGGGCAACTCGACCGCGCTCGGTGAAGCTCTGCCCGGCCTGGGTGCCAGAGATGACTTCGAGGGTGTACGTGCGTGTGCGAAGCCGCTCAACGCCCGTCGACATCTGCGTACGCGTATGCTCATCGGCCATTTGCTGTCTCCATTCACCGCTGCATGCGCAGGCCGCGCGACCCCTGTCACTCACCCGAGCGTGTCACTCACCCGAGCGGGTGAATCGCCCGAGAGGGTAAATTGCCCCCAGGCCGCCTACGCTACTTACACTTGAAGTTCGGCGTCTGCACGCATAGCTGAACAAACTTCTCTTTACCGGGCGCGAGGGTGACCGTCTTTCGATCTTCATACACGGTGCCGTCTTCAGTGAAGCGCGCCACCACGAGGACTTTGCCCGCGGGCACCAAGAGCGGCTTGCGCGTGATCACGTCGCGGGTCAGCTTGCCGTTGACGTAGACCTTCGCGGCACCGGGCGCAGCGCGGAACTTCAAGCGGCCAAAGGCTTCGAGCGTGACCGTTTTGGGCCCGCTGCGGCGACCGCTCAGCTCGATCATCTGCGGCGCGTGTCCCTTGAGTTGCGCGGTGCATGACAGGGTCTGCGCGGTCTTGATGGTCGCCGGAAAGTCAGCCCACCGCTGGTCACCGCACCGCAGCGTCGCGCCGGCGGGTTTGATGGTCACCTGGTGGCGGGCGAAGTGCTGGCGTGGCTTGGGGGCCGGTGACGCCGTAGCCGGCGCTGCGTCAGAGGCGTGGGCGACGCCAGCGTATTTGGGCGGCGGCGTCGGCGCGGCGTCGGGGATGCGCTCGAACGCGCGCTCGAAGGGCGTGACGCGGCCCGCTTCGGCCTTGACCTGGGCACATCGGCTGGCGCCGTTCGGCATCCGCCAGCCGGCGGGTGCAGCCACGACGCAGATTTCAACGGCCGCCTCGCCCAAGACGACGTGTCGACCGGCTTCGCGCGGCGCGCCGTCAATTGTAAAGCGCACGTCGATGTCGTCTGGGGTCACAACCAGCCGCACCTGAGGCTGCGCCTGCATCAAGAAGCGGGGGCTGTTCACGCCGTCCGCGAGCGTGAAGGGCCTGCATTGGGTCATATAGCCATCGGCTGCGACGCACAGCTCGATCGACTCGCCCACGGGCAACTCGACCCCCGGCAGGATCTCTGATCCTTGAGCGCCGCGGCGCACTGAGAAGACGCTTGGGCCCTCCACAATGGGCTCGACGGTCGCGACGGGTTGGTTCAGCCACCAGAGCAACGCAGCGGTCGAGATCAGGGCGCCCAGCAAGACGGCGAGCACAAAACTGCGCTTGCGGCCGGTGATCGCCTGCGCCCGAAAGCTGGGGTCGGTGACGTGGGCCGCCATCGCCGGATCGGTAGCGACGATGGGCGTCGGTCCGCTGACCAGGGCGGCCGGTAGACCGAGTCCAGGCGTAGGCGTAGCGTCGAGGCCCGCAAACGAGAGCAGTCGTCGAGCGGACGGCGTGCTCAGATCGGCCGTGTGGGTGCGCGTCATCGGATCGATGTTGGGCGTCAGCGCGCCCAGCTGCATCTCGAGCGCGTCTTCGAGGCTCATCGGCCCGCTGGGCCCGTGCGGCGAGGTCACGCCTTCGGGGAACAGCGTCGTCAGCCAGTCGCCCAGGGGCTGCGCGCCGGCGTGGCTGCGGGTGTCGGCCAGGTGATGGTGCAGATCACGGCGCATCGCGTCGGCCGTGGGATAGCGATCGTCGGGATCACGGGCCAGCGCGCGCATAATCAGCGTATCGAAGGCGGGCTCAAGCTCGGGGCGTATTTGCGACGGCGGCTGGACGGCGCCTTCGCGCACCTTGCGCAGCGTCTCGGTCTCAGACTCGCCTTCAAAAGGGCGCACCCCGGTGATCAGCTCGTAGAGCACCAGGCCCGCCGAGAAGATGTCGCTGCGCGCGTCGACCTTGCGACCGTCGGCCTGCTCGGGGCTCATGTAGACGAACTTGCCCTGCAGCGTGCCCGAGATGCTCTGGTGCAGGCGTCCGCGGGCGCGCGCGATGCCGAAGTCGAGCAGCTTGACCTCGCCCGCCGCGCCGAGCAGCACGTTGGACGGGCTCACGTCGCGGTGCACGATATGCATCGCCGTGCCGTCCTCGTCGACCTTGCGATGGGCGTAGTCGAGGGCCGCGCAAATCTCGGCGACCAGCCACAATGCCAGGTCGGGCGGCATCACCTCGCGTCGCTGCCGCAGCCGCCGGGTGACCGCTTTGAGGTCGCGACCCGGCAGATATTCCATGACGATGTACAGCTCGCCGTCATGGTCGGCCAGCTCATGCACGCCGACGATATTGCCGTGGTGCAGGCGCATCATGATGTACGCCTCGTCGATGAACTTCTCGACGAAATCGGAGTCGCGCGCCAGATGCGGCAGGATGCGCTTGATCGCCACGCGCTGGCTCAGGTTGGCGAGGTTTCGATTCGCCACCCCAGGCAGCTCGGCCAGATACACCTCGCCCATGCCGCCCGCAGCGAGACGCCGGGTCAGGCGATAGCGTCCGAGGGTGCCGAGGGGGGCGCTCAATCGCGGCTCCAGTGTGGTCGAAGGGGCTGCCCGCGCAGGCCAAGCGTCTGTAGCGCATCCGCCACGCGGCGGCTTGCACACCCGGGTTTGGCCGACTCCGTGTTGCGAATACTCTGAGTGCTCCCGGTATTGGCTCGAACTCGCGCCTTGTTTCGCCCAGGTCCAGGCGCACATCGCTTGATGATGCGCTGCAGTCTCCTAGCGCCGTCGGCCTTTGCCGCGCATGCGCGGGTGGCCCATCTTGCCGGCGGCGGCGGCGGCCTGGGCGCGGGGCTGCTCGAGGCCGAACTGGTACCATTGCTCGCCATAGCCGCGCATATTCGGC